>JBKHDS010000006.1:0-21453 GCA_046541215.1 Nitriliruptoraceae bacterium | reverse complement strand
GCGGCACCGGTCGCCGCGAATCCCCGCGCCACCTCGACGGGATCCTCGTCGTACACCGTCTCGGCGTCGGCACGACCCTGGGTGAGCCGGACCGCCTTGCCGTCCCGGATGTCGATGGCAGGGTAGAGGGTGAGCACGGGCGACCTCGTGGGGAGCAGGAAGCAAGCAGCGTACGCCGCCGGGCGGGACGTCTGGCACCAGCAGGGGCGACGTCGAGGTGGCACGCTGCCCGCGTGCCGGACGGGAAGGCAGCCGTGAGCCAGGTGACGCTCGCCGCGGTGACCGTCGTCAAGGACGGCGCCGAGGTGCTGCACCGCACCGATCTCGAGGTGCCGGACGGGCAGCGCCTGGCGGTGCTCGGGCCCTCCGGTGCGGGTAAGACCACGCTGCTGCGTGCCATCGCCGGGCTGGATGAGGTGACGACCGGCGCCGTGCTCCTCGACGGGCAGAACGTCACCAGGCTCGCCCCCCGCGAGCGCGAGGTCGCGATGGTGACCCAGGAGGCGGCGCTGCTCCGGCACCTCGACGTCGAGGCCAACGTCACCTTCCCCCTGACGATCCGCGGGGTCGAGGAGCCGGAGCGTTCCCAGCGCGTCCAGGCCGAGGTGCGGGCCTTCTCGCTGAAGCGGCTGCTGCGGCGCCGGCCGACGCAGCTGTCGATGGGCGAGCAGCACGATGCCGCGATGGCCCGGGCGCTCGTGCGGCGCGGCGGGGTGCTCCTGCTCGACGAGCCCTTCGCCAACACCGACGCGGGCCGTCGGACCGCGCTGCTGCGGCAGCTCAGGTCGCTCCAGGAGGGCTACGGCGCGACGCTGATCGCGGCCACCAACGACCAGGAGATCGCGCTGCTGCTCGCCGAGCGGTGCGTGCTGCTGAGCGACGGGCGCGTCGTGCAGGACGGTCCGCCCCAGCACCTCCTCGAGCGGCCGGCGGACACCTTCGTGGCCGGCTTCCTCGGCTCCCCGCCGATGAACCTGCTCGACGGCCACGTCGAGGAGGTCGGGGGCCGCCTGCGCCTCGTCGCCGAACCCCTCCGCATCGAACGGCTCCGACCCGAGCTCGCGCGGTTGGCGGGACAGCGCTGCCAGGTCGGCATCCGGCCGCACGACCTGCACCGCCTCCCCGCGCATGGCGGCGGTGGAGACGGGGTGCTGGTGGTCGAGGAGGTGGTGCAGCGCACCGCGTTCCTCGGCAGCGAGGTCGAGGTCGTCGTCGCGCCGCGCTCGGCGCCCGAGCGCAGGATCGTCGCGGTCATCGACCGTCCGGTCCCACCGATCGGGTCGCTGCTCGCCCTCGGCGTGCCACGCGCCCGGGTGCACGTGTTCGACGCCGCTGGTCGGGCGGTGACGCACGGGGTGTGACCCGGGCGGCTCGCGCCTCGTGGGATGCGGCAGCGGGACGTGCTGCGACCGGATCGCGCACGGCGTGCCGCCAGCGTCAGCGGTGCAGGCCAGGCGCGCAGGGACCCCGCCCGGCGTCCCGCGGACGGTCAGCCGTCGCGGTCGAGGCTCGCGAGCCAGTTGCGCAGGAGCAGCGCCCCGATCGCCCCGGACTTCTCCGGGTGGAACTGCGTCCCGACCACGCTGCCCTCGCGCACGATGCAGGGGAAGGCGACCCCGCCGTAGGCCGTGCGGCCCACGACGTGGCTGCGCTCGGTCGGCACCGCGTAGTAGGAGTGGACGAAGTAGAGCCGCTCCCCCGCGACCCCCTCGAGCAGCGGATCGTCCTCCGCGCCGACCGCGGGCCGCACCACGTCCCAGCCGATGTGCGGTACCACCGCGGTGTCCGGGAACCGCTCCACGCTGCCGGGCAGCAGACCGAGCCCGGGCTCCACCCCCTCGGCGGAGCCGGCGTACAGCAGCTGCATCCCGATGCAGATCCCGAACACCGGTCGCTGCTCGACGATGGCGTGCCGGATGACCTCCTCCAGCCCCGAGCGGCGCAGCTGGGTGATGCAACTGTCGAAGTTGCCGACCCCCGGGATGACCAGCACGTCCTCGGCGCCGACCTGCTCGGCGTCCCGGACGATCCGGGCCGCGCCGCCAGCGGTGTCGAAGCCCCGCTTCGCCGAGCGCACGTTGCCGGCGTCGTAGTCCAGGATCGCGACCGGACGTGGGGTCACTGCAGGACACCCTTCGTCGACGGCGTGCCGGTCCCCGTGACCGCCACGGCCCGGCGCAGCGCCACGGCGACCGCCTTGAACACCGACTCGAACGTGTGGTGGGTGTTGTCTCCGGACAGGTTGTGGACGTGCAGGGTCACGCGCGCGTTCGCCACCACCGCCTCGAAGAAGTGCTTGACGAGGCTGGTCTCGAAGTTGGTGCCGATGACCTGGATCGGGACCTCGCACTCCCACACGAGGTAGGGGCGGCCGGACAGGTCGATGGCCACCCGGGTCAGCGCCTCGTCGATCGGGACGGTCGCGTCCCCGAACCGCTCCACCCCGGCGCGGTCGCCCCACGCTTCGGCCAGGGCCTGGCCGAGGGCGATGCCGACGTCCTCCACCGTGTGGTGCGCGTCGATCTCCAGGTCCCCGTCAGCCCGGATCGTCAGGTCGAGCCGACCGTGGCGCCCGAGCTGGTCGAGCATGTGGTCGAAGAAGGGCACCCCGGTGTGGACGTCGCTCGTGCCGTCCCCGTCGAGGTCGACGTCGACGGTGATGGTGGTCTCGCGGGTCGTCCGCGCGACGTGGGCGGTGCGGGAGGTCACGGTGCATCCTTCGCGAGGGCTGGGCGGTCCTGCGGCCAGGCCGACCGGGGTGGTGGGTGGGAGAGGTTCTACCGTGTCATGCTCGTCGAGGCGAACCGAGGCCGGTCACCCGGCACGCTGGTCCAGCACCTCAGCGACCGCTGAGAGGAAGGCGTCGTTCTCCTCGGTGGTCCCGATGGTGACCCGGACGCAGCCCGCGAGCCGCGGCTGGCGGGAGAAGTCACGCACCAGCACGCCACGCTCGAGCAGCGCACCGAACAGGTCCGGGTGGTCGGTGCGGATCAGCAGGAAGTTCGCGGCCGACTCGAACACCTCGACGTCGCCGCGTGCGTCCAGCGCCGCACGCAGCCGCTCCCGCTCGGCGGCCACCCGGCCGCGGTGCTCCAGGAAGGACGCCTCCTGCTCCAGCGCCACCAGACCGGCGACCTGGGTCAGGGCGTCGAGGTGGTAGGGCAGCCGGACGCGCTGGACGTCCTCGACGACCCAGGCGGGGCCGAGCAGGTACCCGAGCCGAAGGCCTGCCAGGCGGAAGGCCTTCGAGAAGGTCCGGACGACCACGAGGCGCTCGAGCTCGCCGAGCAGGCCCAGGACGGACGCCTCGGCGTCGGCGAACTCCGCGTAGGCCTCGTCGACGACGATCAGCGCCCGGGAGCGGTCGTGCACCGCCCGGATAGCGTCGTGGGAGACCAGGGTGCCGACGGGGTTGTTCGGGGAGGGCAGCAGCACGAGCTCCGGATCGTGGCTGGCGACGGCCGCCGCCGCGGTGGTCGGCGGGAGCCGGAACCCCTCGTCGAGGTCGACCTGGACGTGGCGGGTCAGGGTCGTGCGGCACAGCTCGGGGTACATCGAGTACCCGGGCCGGACCGACAGCGCGGTGCGCTCCGGTCCACCGTAGGCCTGCAGGAGCTGCAGCAGGATCTCGTTGGAGCCGTTCGCGGCCCAGACCTGGGCGGGTTCGACCCCGTGGCGACGCGCCAGCGCAGCCCTGAGCTCGCGGTGCTCGCGGTCCGGGTAGCGGTTCAGCTCGAGCCCGTCGAGTCGGGCCGCGACCGCGGCGAGGTAGCCGGCCGGTGGCGGCTCGGCCGTCTCGTTGGTGTTGAGCCGCACGGGGACGTCGAGCTGCGGCGCGCCGTAGGGCTGGACCGCGGCCAGGTCAGCCCGGACCGGCACGCGTGCGAGGGCCCCGGCCGAGCCCCGAACAACCTCCGCGCTCATACGTCGGACGGTGGCGCCGGTGGCCGGTCGTCGAAGCGCACCTCGACCGCACGCCAGTGGGCCGGGAGGTCCTCGGCGTAGGCGAGCGCACGTACGTCCGGTGCGAGGGCGGCGAGCGCCTCGTCGTCCACCTCGAGGTAGTTGACGGGGACGAGGAACGAGGAGGTCGTCAGGCCCCCCGCGAACCGGGCCGTCCCGGAGGTCGGCAGGGTGTGGTTCGGCCCGACCGCGTAGTCGCCGAGGCTGACCGGGGTGGCCCCGCCGATGAAGGTCGTCCCGGCGTAGCGGATGCGCTCGGCGAGCTTGGCGGCGTCCTCGGTGTGGACCTCGAGGTGCTCGGCGGCGTAGGCCTCGGCGACCTGGACGGCGTGGTCGAGGTCGTCCACCAGCGCCACGGTCCCCTGCTGGTCCAGCGCCGTGGAGATCCGCGCGTGGTGGCGGACGTGGGGTAGCTCCTCGGCGAGCGCCTCCTCGACGGCCTCGAGCAGCGCGGCGTCCGGGGTGATCAGCAGCGAGGTGACGAGCTCGTCGTGCTCCGCCTGACCGATCAGGTCCGCGGCGACGTGCCGGGGGTTGGCGGTGTGGTCGGCGACGATCGCGACCTCGGTCGGCCCCGCGTAGCCGTCGCTGCCGATCCGACCCTCGGCGACGAGCTGCTGCTTGGCGAGCGAGACGTAGAGGTTGCCTGGTCCGACGACCTTGTCGCAGCGCGGGACGCTGTCGGTGCCGTAGGCCATCGCGGCGACCGCCTGCGCGCCACCGACGCGCACCACGGTGTCGACGTCCGCGAGCCGGGCAGCGGCGAGGATGGTCGCGTCCGGCCAGCCGGTCCGCCGCCCGTCGGCGTCCCGCCCCGTGGGCGGGGTGCACAGGACGATCTCCTCGACGCCGGCGATGCGCGCCGGCACCGCCCCCATCAGCACCGAGGAGGGCAGCGGGGCCACCCCACCGGGGGCGTACACGCCGACCCGCTGGATCGGGTTGAACCACACGCCCATGCGGGCGCCGTCGCGGGAGTCCTCCCAGGGCTGGGGCATCGCACGCTCGTGGAACCAGCGCAGATGGTCGATGGCCCGCTCGATCGCGGCCCGCAGCTCGGGATCGAGGCCTTCGACGGCGGCGTCCAGCACCTCGTCGGGGACCACGAGCGCGTCCTCGGGGCCGAGGTCGAGGTGGTCGAAGGTGGCCGTGAAGCGGCGCAGGGCGGCGTCGCCATCGGCGCGGACGGCGTGGATGGTGCTCTCCACCGCCTCGCGAGCGACGTCGAGGTCGACGCGCGGACGGGGCAGCCGGTCGCGGGGATCGGTGCGGTCACCCCGCAGATCGAGCACGGTGAGGACGGGCATACCAGGCTCCTTGGCGGACGTCGCGAGCGTACCGAGGACCCGGTCGGCGCTCAGGGCCGCTCGGAGGTGGACGGACCTGCGGTCAGGCCAGCTCCGCGGCGATGGCGCGGGCCGCGGCCACCGGGTCCTCGGCGCGGGTGATCGGCCGGCCGACCACGATGAGGTCCGCGCCGTCCGCCACCGCCCGGGCCGGGGTCGCGGCACGGGCGTGGTCGTCGGTACCCGCGTCGGCGGGACGGATGCCAGGGGTGACCAGGCGCGGGCCCGGGCCGACGGCAGCCCGGACCGCGGTCAGGTCGCGCGGCGCGCACACCAGGCCGGGGGCGCCGGCAGCGACCGCGAGCCGTGCCAGTCGCGGGACCTGCACGGCCGCCGGCTCCTGCCCGAGCGCGGCGAGCTCCGCGTCCGAGGTCGAGGTCAGCACCGTCACGGCCAGCACCTGGGCCGCACCACCGAGCCCCCGCACGGCCGCAGCGATCATGGCGGGGCCCCCGCCGGCGTGCACCGTCACGAGCCGGGCGCCGAGGTCGGCGAGACGTGCTGCAGACCGCTCCACGGTGGTGGGGATGTCGTGCAGCTTGACGTCGAGGAAGATCGGGCCGTAGGGCGCGAGCGCGGTCACCGCCCTCGGTCCGTGCGCGGCGAACAGCTCGAGCCCCACCTTGAACCAGCCGACCTCGCCGACGAGCGCGGCGGCGAGCTGCTCCGCCTGCTGCAGCTCCGGGACGTCGAGCGCCACGATCACGCGTTCGTGCGGTCGTGGGGAGGACGTCGAGGCGGTGGACGTGGGCATGGGCACGGTGCCTCCGTGGTCGGCGGTGTGCGATCAGCGCGGGCGGGTGGCACCGATGAGCGCGCGCACGTCGGTGATGCCCCGCTCGGCGCACCAGCGCTCGAGCTCGGCCACCAGCCGGGGGGCGATGAAGGGGTCGACGAAGGTCGAGGTCCCCACCGCGACCGCGTTGGCACCGGCCCGTAGGAACTGGACGACGTCGGTGACGGTACGGACGCCGCCGCAGCCGAGGATCGGCACCTCAGGCAGGGCCGCGTGGACCTGGTGGACGTTGCGCACGGCCACGGGTCGGATCGCCGGCCCGGACAACCCGCCGTAGGTGTTGGCCAGCTCCGGGTGCCCGGTGTCGGGGTCGATCGCCATCCCGAGCAGGGTGTTGATGAGCGTCAGACCGTCCGCGCCGGCGGCGACCACAGCGCGGGCGACCGCCACGATGTCGGTGACGTCGGAGGTGAGCTTGGCGAGCACCGGCAGTCGCACCTCACGCCGGACGGCGCGCACCACCTCGGCGCTGTCGGGTGGCGAGCAGGCGAACACGAGCCCGCGGTCCTCGACGTTGGGGCAGGACAGGTTGATCTCGAGGCCGACGATGGTGTCCCCGCCCGCGAGCTCGAGCTCCCGGGCGACGTGCCGGAACTCCTCCACCGTGCTGCCCGCCACTGAGGCGATGACCCGGGCGCCGCGCGCGGTGAGCCAGGGCAGGTCGGACGCGATCCAGGCCTCCACCCCGGGGTTCTGCAGGCCGATCGCGTTCAGCATGCCCGAGGGGGTCTCGGCCATCCGGGGGGTGGGCAGCCCCTGGCGGGGCTGTGCGGTGATGGACTTGACCACGACCGCGCCGAGGTCGGCGACGTCGTGGAACCGGTCGATCTCCGCACCGGAGCCGAAACAGCCCGAGGCCGAGGTGATCGGGTTCGGTAGTGCGATGCCGGCGAGGTCGGTGGCGAGGCGGACGGGGGCGCTCATGCCGGCCCTGTCCGCTCGTCGGGGGCTGTGCCGCCCGGCACGCCGTCATCGGCTCGGCTGCTGGACGGATCGTCGGGCGCGGCGAGCGAGGCGTCGGCCCCACCCGGGATCCCCCAGGCGTCCCAGTCGATGCGGGCGCCGTTGAAGACGGGGCCATCCAGGCAGGCCCGGCGGTTGCGGACCTGCCCATCCCGCCCCCGCACCGGGACCACGCAGGTGAAGCACACCCCGAGCCCGCACCCCATGCGCTCCTCGACCGCGACCTGCACCGGCACCCCGAGCTCGCGGCACCGCTCGGAGACCGCCCGCAGCATCGGGTTCGGGCCGCAGGCGTAGACCACCCCGGCCGCGGCCGTCTCGATCACCTGGTCCAGGACGTCGGTGACCCGACCCTCGGTCCCGTAGCTGCCGTCGTCGGTGGTGAAGACCACGCTCGCGGACAGGCGCTTGGCCTCGATCGTGCCGAGGATCCGGTCGGCGGTGGCCGCCCCGTTGATCATGTCGACCCGCAGGCCCTTGCGCAGCAACGCCTCGGCGAGGAACAGCAGCGGCGCGATCCCGTACCCGCCGCCCACCAGCACGCAGTTCGCCTTGCGCTGTGGCAGCGGGAAGGCGGTCCCGAGCGGGCCGATGACGTCGACCACGTCGTGGACCTGCAGGGTCGTCAGCCACTGCGTCCCCGGGCCGTGCGCATCGAAGACGACGTCGACGGTGCCGGCCGAGGCGCCCTGGCGGCTCACCCGGGCGATCGAGAAGGGCCGGCGCAGCAGGGTGTGGGGTGCGCCGACCGCCAGCTCGACGAACTGGCCGGGGGCGGCCCGCTCGGCGATGTCCCGCGCCGCGAGCGACACCAGCCAGTACGCGCCCTCGCGGCGGCGGACGATGACCTCGCAGGTGGCGCGGACCGGACCCTCGTCGCGGCCCTCCACCACCCCGCCCTTCAGGCGGCTCACGCCGCGCCGCCTGCGGCATCGGCCGCCTCGGCCTGGGCGAGCAGCTCCGCCTGGTACTCCTGCAGGCAGCGCACCCCCAGCGGACCGCGCTTCAGCGCCTCGATGCCGTGCACGGCGGCGAGGATGCCGGCGAGGGTGGTGATGACCGGCACCCCGTTGGTCACCGCGGCCTGGCGGATCTCGTAGCCGTCACCGCGGGTGCCGGACCCGAAGGGCGTGTTGAGCACGAGCTGGATCGTGCCGTCCTCGATGCTGCGCAGGATCTCCTGGTGGCCCTGGGAGACCTTGCCGACGACCTCCACCTCGACGCCCGCGCGGCTGAGCACCGCCGCGGTGCCGGCGGTCGCGACGATCCGGAAACCGAGGTCGACCAGCCGCAGCACGGGGAAGACGACCGAGCGCTTGTCACGGTTGGAGACCGACACGAACACCCGTCCATCCACGGGCAGCACCATCGAGCCGGTCCCAGACTGGGACTTCGCGAACGCGGCCCCGAAGTCACGGTCGATGCCCATGACCTCGCCGGTGGAGCGCATCTCCGGGCCGAGGATCGCATCGACCCCGGGGAACCGGTCGAACGGCAGGACCGCCTCCTTCACCGCGACGTGCTGCGGCCGTGGACCCTGGACCGCGTCGCGGGCAGGCACGAGCCCCTCGGCCCGCAGCTGCTCGAGGGTGCGGCCCGCCATGACGAGCGCCGCGACCTTCGCCAGCGGCACGCCCGTGGCCTTGGAGGTGAAGGGCACCGTCCGCGACGCCCGCGGGTTCGCCTCGATGCAGTACAGCACGTCGTCCTTGTAGGCGAACTGGACGTTGAGCAGCCCCCGGACCCCGAGCCCCTGGGCGATGCCCTCGGTCACCCGTCGGATGTGCTCCTCCTGCGCCGGCCCCAGGGTCAGGGGCGGCAGGGTGCAGGCGGAGTCGCCGGAGTGGACCCCGGCCTCCTCGATGTGCTCGAGGACCCCACCGACGAACAGCTCGGTCCCGTCGTACACCGCGTCGACGTCCACCTCGATGGCGCCCTCGAGGAAGCGGTCGACGAGGATCGGCTGGTCCGGGGCCGCCGCCACCGCGTCGGTGAGGTAGCGCTGCAGGGCCGCGTCGTCGTCGACGATCTGCATCGCCCGACCCCCGAGCACGTAGGAGGGCCGCACGAGGACCGGGTAGCCGATCCGGTCCGCCACCTCGCGGGCCTCGTCGAAGGAGCGGGCGATCCCACCGGGCGGCATCGGCACGCCGAGCTCGGCCATGAGCGCCCCGAAGCGGCCACGGTCCTCGGCCGCGTCGATCGCGTCCGGCGACGTCCCCCAGATCGGGACGCCGTTCGCCTCGAGCTCCCGGGCGAGCTTGAGCGGGGTCTGCCCACCGAACTGCACGAGCACCCCCGAAGGTCGCTCGCGCGCGCAGACCTCGAGCACGTCCTCGGCGGTGAGCGGCTCGAAGTAGAGCCGGTCCGCGGTGTCGTAGTCGGTGGAGACCGTCTCCGGGTTGCAGTTGACCATGACGGTCTCGTAGCCGGCGTCCTTGAGCGCGAGGACCGCGTGCACGCAGCAGTAGTCGAACTCCACGCCCTGCCCGATGCGGTTCGGGCCGGAGCCGAGCACGATCACCCGGTCACGGCTCGCGTCGGCGACCTCGTCCTCCTCCTCGTAGGTCGAGTAGTGGTAGGGGGTGAAGGCCTCGAACTCCGCCGCGCAGGTGTCCACGGTCTTGAACACCGGACCGATGCCCGCCGCGCGCCGACGGGCCCGCACCGCCTGCTCGGAGGTCTGCAGCAGCGCCGCGATGTGCGCGTCGGCGAACCCCTCACGCTTCGCGTCGTGCAGGATCTCGTCGGGCAGCGCGGCCAGGTGCTCGAAGCTGCGCAGCTGCCGGCGGCGCTCCACGAGCTGCAGGAACTGGTCCACGAACCACGGGTCGAACCCCGACAGCTCGCTGATCCGCTCCACCGACCAGCCCCGGGTGAGCGCCTCGTCGAGCGCCTCGAGCCGGCGCGCGGTCGGCCGGCGCAGGAGCCCCTCGAGCGCCTCGTCATCCACCCCGACGGGTGCGCCGGCACCGAAGCCGGTGCGGCCGTCCTCGAGGCTACGCAACGCCTTGTTGACCGCCTCCTTGAAGGTGCGGCCCATCGCCATGACCTCGCCCACCGACTTCATGCGGGTCGTGAGGGTGTCGTCGGTGCCGGCGAACTTCTCGAAGGTGAAGCGCGGCACCTTGACCACCACGTAGTCGATGGTCGGCTCGAAGGCGGCCTTGGTCTCGCGCGTGATGTCGTTGGCGATCTCGTCCAGCGTGTAGCCGATAGCCAGCCGCGCGGCGATCTTCGCGATCGGGAAGCCGGTGGCCTTGGAGGCCAGGGCGCTGGAGCGCGACACCCGCGGGTTCATCTCGATCACGACCATGCGACCGTCGCTGGGGTCCACCGCGAACTGGACGTTGGAGCCTCCGGTCTCCACCCCGATGCGGCGCAGCACCTTGAAGGCGGCGTCCCGCATGCGCTGGTACTCGGGATCGGACAGCGTCATGGCCGGGGCCACGGTCATCGAGTCGCCGGTGTGCACGCCCATCGCGTCGACGTTCTCGATCGAGCAGATGATGACGCAGTTGTCGTGGGCGTCGCGCATGACCTCGAGCTCGTACTCCTTCCAGCCGAGCACCGACTCCTCGACGAGCACCTCGTGCACGGGCGAGTCGTACAGCCCCTGCTTGATCATCACGTCGAGCTGCTCGCGGTCGTAGGCGATCCCGCCGCCCTTGCCGCCGAGGGTGAAGCTCGGCCTGAGCACGACGGGGTAGCCGTACTCCTCGGCGGCCTCGAATGCCTGCTCGGGGGCGGAGACGTAGGTGGAGCGGGGCGAGGCGAGCCCGATCTCGGTCATGGCCTCCTTGAAGCGCAGCCGGTCCTCGGCGGTCTGGATCGCCTCGAGATCCGCCCCGAGCACCTCGACCCCGAGGTCGGCGAGGATCCCCGAGTCGTACAGCTCGACCGCGAGGTTGAGGGCCGTCTGGCCGCCGAGGGTGGGCAGCAGCGCGTCAGGTCGCTCCCGCTCGATGATGGCCCGCACCGCGTCGACGGTCAGGGGCTCGACGTAGGTGGCGTCCGCGAAGTCCGGGTCGGTCATGATGGTCGCGGGGTTGGAGTTGACCAGGATGACCCTCAGCCCTTCCTCCCGGAGCACCTTGCAGGCCTGCGTCCCGGAGTAGTCGAACTCGCACGCCTGCCCGATCACGATCGGACCGGACCCGAGGACGAGGATGCTGGTGAGGTCGTCGCGGCGGGGCATCAGGCGGCTCCTCCGGCGCGGTGGGCGCGGGCCATCAGGTCCACGAACCGGGCGAACAGGTAGCGGGCATCGGAGGGCCCCGGGGCGGACTCCGGGTGGTACTGGACGCTGAAGGCGGGGATGTCACGGGCGGTGAGGCCCTCGACGACGTCGTCGTTGAGGTTGAGGTGGGAGACCTCCACCACGCCGTGCTCGGGGGTCCGGAAGGCGTGCTCGGCGACCTGCTCGCCGAGCGAGGAGGCCCGGACCGCGAACCCGTGGTTGTGGCTGGTGATCTCCACGACGCCGTCGGCGCGGCGCAGCACCGGCTGGTTCACCCCCCGGTGCCCGAAGGTCAGCTTGTAGGTGTCCGCGCCCAGGGCGTGCCCGAGCAGCTGCGACCCGAGGCAGATGCCGAAGGTCGGCAGCTCGCCGAGCAGCGCCTCGGTGGTTGCGATCCCGTCCGCCACGGTGGCGGGGTCACCGGGACCGTTGGACAGGAACAGCCCATCCGGTTCGAGCGCACGGATCTCGTCCGGGGTGATCGAGGAGGGCAGGATGTGGACCTCGACGCCCTCCGCGGCGAGGTAGCGGGCGATCGAACGCTTCATGCCGAAGTCGATCGCCGCGACGCGGAAGCGGCGCTCGCCCACCGCCTCGACGACGTACGGCTCGGGGGTGCTGACCTCCGAGGCCAGCTCGAGGCCCTCCATCGAAGGTGCCGCCTGGGCGTAGGTGAGCAGCGCGTCGACGTCCAGCACCTCGGTGGAGATGGCCGCGCGCATCGCGCCCCGCTCACGCAGGTGCCGGGTGAGGCGGCGGGTGTCGATCCCTTCCAGGCCGACCACCCCGGCGTCGCGCAGCGCGGTGCGCAGATCCTGCTCGGCGCGCCAGGAGGACGGGCGGCGGGCGGCCTCCTTGACGATGTAGCCGGCGACCTGGATCCGGTCGGACTCCATGTCGGCGGCGTTGAGGCCGTAGTTGCCGACGTGCGGCGCGGTCATCGCCACCAGCTGCCGACGGTAGGACGGGTCGGTCAGGACCTCCTGGTAGCCGGCCATGCCGGTGTTGAACACCGCCTCGCCGGTCACGGTGCCGGGGGCACCGATGGAGGTGCCGCGGAAGGCCGTGCCGTCCTCGAGGACCAGCAGTGCCGGCACCTCGTGGGGAGCGGTGACGACGCGCGTGGGAGCGGTCATGCCAGGACCTCCGGGGGCGTGACGACACCGTCGCGAAGGGTGAATCGGCCGCGCAGCAGGGTGTGGACCGCCCGTCCGGTCAGCTCGCGCCCGTGGTAGGGGCTGTTGCGGGCACGGCTGTGCAACGCGGCGGCGTCGACCCGCCAGCGGGCCGCAGGGTCGAGGACGACGAGGTTCGCCGGTGCGCCAGCAACGAGGGCGCCGCCGTGCCCGCGGACGTCACGGACCCCCGCCGGTCCGGTCGTGAACCGCGCGATCGCCGTGAGCGGGTCCAGCCGGCCGGTGGCGACGAGCAGGGTGTTGACGATCGCGAAGGCCGTCTCGAGCCCGAGCATGCCGCAGGGGGCGTGCTCCCACTCCTGGTCCTTGAGCTCCGGCGCGTGCGGCGCGTGGTCGGTACCGACCACGTCGAGGGTCCCGTCGATCAGGGCCTCGCGGACCGCCTCGGTGTCGCGGTCGGTGCGGACCGGGGGGTTGACCTTCATGACCGCGTCGTAGTCGGCGACGAGGTCGTCGGTCAGCAGCAGGTGGTGGGGCGTCGCCTCCGCGGTGACCCGCACCCCCCGGGCCTTCGCGGCGCGGATCAGCTCGACCGCGCCTTCGGTGGTCACGTGCGGGACGTGCAGCCGCGCCCCGGCCCCCTCGGCGAGGATGAGGTCGCGGGCGACCATGATCTCCTCAGCCTCGCGCGGCCAACCGGCGAGCCCCAGCACCGAGGACACCGCGCCCTCGTTCATCTGCGCCCCGGCGGTCAGGTCGGGGTCCTCAGCGTGGTTGCAGATGACGGCATCGAAGGCGGTGGCGTACTGGAGCGCGCGGCGCATCACGAGCGCATCGGCGAGCGGGATGCCGTCGTCGGAGAAGAAATCCACCTCGGCGGCACAGGCGCGCAGCTCCCCGAACTCGGTCAGCTGCTTGCCCTCGAGCCCCTTGGTGATCGAGCCGACCGGGAAGACGTCGACGAGCGCGACCTCCCGGCCGCGCCGCCACACGAGCTCCGCGATGGCCGCGGAGTCGCACACCGGCGAGGTGTTCGCCATCGCACACACCGCCGTGTACCCCCCGGCGGCCGCAGCAGCCGAGCCGGTCGCGACGTCCTCGGCGGCCTCACCGCCGGGCTCGCGCAGGTGGGTGTGGACGTCGACGAAGCCGGGCGCCACCCACCGGTCCGTGCAGTCCACCACCTCGACGTCCGCGGCGGGACCGTCCCCGTGAGCGCCGGCGACCGCACCGGCCGCGTCGGCACCGACCGCGAGGATGCGCCCGTCCTCGATGGCGACGTCGAGGTGGTCGTCGACGCCGGTGGCCGGGTCGAGGACCCGCCCGCCGGTGAGCAGGAGCCTGCCGGTGCCGGTGCGTGCCGGTGGGTAGCTCGTCATCGCGCTGCCTCCGCGTCGTTCGCGCCGGCGGTCCCCGGGGTGGTCGGGGTGGCCAGCAGCAGGTACAGGCAGGCCATGCGGACCGCGATGCCGTTGGTGACCTGCTCGGTGATCACCGCCCGGTCGGAGTCGGCGACCTCGCCGGTGATCTCCACACCGCGGTTCATGGGCCCGGGGTGCATGACGAGGGCGTGAGGGGGGAGCAGCGCGAGCCGGCGGCCGTTCATGCCCCACAGGCGCGCGTACTCCCGGGAGGAGGGGAAGAACGCCCGGTGCATCCTCTCGCGCTGGACGCGAAGCAGGTAGACGACGTCCGCCTCGGGTAGGACCCGGTCCAGCTCGGGCTCGACCGTCACCCCCCACCCCTCGAGGGAGGGTGGCAAGAGGGTGGGCGGGGCCACGACGCTGACCTTCGCCCCGAGCAACCGCAGGGCCTGGACCTCGCTGCGGGCCACGCGGGAGTGGAGCAGGTCACCCACGATCACCACGTGGCGACCGGCCAGGTCCCCCAGGTGCCGGCGCATCGTGAAGGCGTCCAGCAGCGCCTGGGTCGGGTGCTGGTGCCAGCCGTCCCCGGCGTTCATGATGGGCACGTCGAGGTAGCGGGCGAGCTGGCGGGGCGCCCCGGAGCTGTGGCTGCGCACCACGACGCAGTCGACGCCCATGGCATCCAGGGTGAGCGCGGTGTCCTTGAAGGACTCCCCCTTGGACACCGAGGATCCCTTCGCGGAGAAGTTCAGCACCTCGGCGGACAGCCGCTTGGCGGCCAGGTCGAAGCTGATCCGCGTCCTCGTCGAGTCCTCGAGGAAGAGGTTGCACACCACCTTGCCGCGCAGCGTCGGAACCGTGCCACGCTCGCGGGTCGCGATCGGCAGCAGCTGCTCGGCGGTGTCGAGGATCTGGACGACCTGATCGGCGCCGAGGTCATCGATCCCCAGCAGATGCTCAAGCGGCGCGGTCATGCGTCCACCTCCCCGGCGACGACGGCGTCCTCGCCGTCGAGCTCCTCCACGAGCACCCGGATCCGATCCCCGTAGGCGGTGGGGAGGTTCTTGCCGACGTGGTCGGCCCGGATGGGGAGTTCACGGTGGCCCCGGTCGACGAGCGCGACGAGCCGGATACGGGCCGGCCGACCGAGCTCGCTGACCGCGTCGAGCGCGGCGCGGATGGTGCGACCGGTGTAGAGCACGTCGTCGACCAGCACGACCGTGCGCCCGGTGACGTCGACGGGCACGTCGGTGGGGTGCAGGGACTTCGGCGCACGCCGGCCGAGGTCGTCGCGGTAGAGGGTGACGTCGAGCGCCCCGACCGGGACCTCGGTGCCCTCGATCTCCGCGACGAGCCGCGCGAGCCGGTGGGCGAGCGGCAGCCCCCGGGTCTGGATGCCGAGCAGCACGAGGCCCTCGGCGCCGTGGTTCGCCTCGAGCAGCTCGTGGGCGAGGCGGCGCAGCATCCGCGCGAGGTCGGCAGCGTCCAGGATGCGAGCGTGCGGTGGCACCGTCGGTCCCATTCCCGGCCTCACGGGACCGGTCGTTAAAGGAGGTGGATGCGCGGGCCGCGGGACCGTCCTGGACGGGTGCCCGATCCGCGCGCCGAGGACGCTAGCACGCGACCATCGGTGCTTCGCACCGGCGGTGCTGGCCTCACCGTGTCGGCCTCGGATGCAGCGCCGACCATGCCGGGTCGGTCGTGCCGGGTCGGTCGTGCCGGGCCGATCGTGCCGGGTCCATCGTGCCGGGCCGATCGTGCCGGGCCACGAGCGCAGCGGTACCGGCCAGGCACCAGCGGGAGAGACGTGCTCGTCACACCGCGGCGGCGTTCAGTTCCGCGACCGTGCCGCCCGTGCGTCGAGGAGCTCGAGGTTCAGCCGGCGTCGCGGTCGTCGCTCGCCGCCTCGGCCCGGCCCCGGGCGATGTCCTGCCGGATGGACTCCAGCACGCCGTTGATGAACCGTCCGGAATCCTCGGTCGACAGGCGCTTGGCCAGCGCGATGGCCTCGTTCAGCACGACCGCCGGCGGGGTCGTCTCCCGCAGCAGCTCGTAGGTGGCGAGCCGCAGGACGTTGCGGTCGACCACCGGCATCCGCGGGATCGCCCAGCGGCGCGAGTAGCGGCTGATGAGCGTCTCGACCTCGCCGCGATCGCGCTCGACCCCCAGCACGAGGCTGCGGGTGAAGCCGTCGATCGGCGCCGCCGCGCGTCCTGACACCTCGGACCAGCCACTGGCCGAGGCGCCCCCGCCGGCCTGCGCACCGGTCGCCGTCGTCGAACCTCCGGCGTCCGAGGCGCCTTCCCGCGCCGGCCGGCCGCCGGAGCCCGAGCCCGCGGTCCCGCCGGTCGTGTCCGCTGCGGGCAGGATCGGCTCCTCCTCGGCGAGTCGGTCGTGCTCGTCGAGCAGCGCCCGGGCGGCCTCGTCCGCCTCGACGCGGGCGAGGGTCACCGACGGCTCCACGCCACGCAGGTCGGCCTGGAACAGGATGCGCAGCGCGCGCTCACGGGACCAGGCCGGATCGTGGGTGTCGCTCCGGCGCGGTGCGGTGTGGGAGCGGTGGCGACCAGCCATCAGGCGCGGGAGATGTAGGACCCGCTGCGCGTGTCCACCTTGACCCGCTCCCCCGGTTCGATGAACAGCGGGACCTGGATCTCGAGCCCCGTCTCGAGCGTCGCGGGCTTCGTCGCCGAGGTGGCGGTGTTGCCGGCGAACCCGGGGTCGGTCTCGGTGACCTCGAGCTCCTTGGACGCCGGGAGCTCGACCCCGAGGATGCGCCCCTCGTACAGCTGCACGGTCAGCTCGTCGCCCTCGAGGAGGTAGGACGCCGCGTCCCCGATCGCCTCGGCTGGTGCGTGGGACTGCTCGTAGGTGCTCGTGTCCATGAGGACGAAGTCCGAGCCCTCGCGGTAGAGGAACTGCAGGGTCGTGCGGGTCACGATGGCCTGCTCGACGTCCTCGCCCGCTCGGAAGGTGCGCTCGACGATCTTGCCGGTCTCGACCTCCTTGAGCTTCGTGCGGACCACCGCGCCGCCCTTGCCCGGCTTGTGGTGGTTCCAGTCCACGACCTGCTGGAGCTTGCCGTCGAGCAGCAGGGTCATGCCGTTCTTGAGGTTGTTGGTCGAGACCACGTGGCCATCTCCGCGGGGCAGGCGGCGCGGCAGGCCGGTGACGGGGGCGTCACAGGATCCGCAGCTCGCGAGGCGTGTCGGTGAGCACCCGTGCCGGTGGCTCCGCGGTGACGACCACGGTGTCCTCGATCCGGACCCCGCCGCGTCCGGGGAGGTAGATCCCGGGCTCGACGGTCAGCACGTTGCCGACCGCGAGGGTAGCAGCCGACCCCTTCGCCACCGCCGGGGCCTCGTGGATCTGGAGGCCGACACCGTGACCGGTGCCATGGACGAAGCGGTCGCCGTAGCCCGCCTCGGCGATGACCGACCGAGCGGCGCGGTCGACGGCTGCGGCGCGCACCCCGGCCCGGACCGTGCGGCGGCCGGCAGCCTGCGCGGCCTGGACCACCTCGTGGACGTGGACGAGCTCCGGATCGGGCGGTCGGCCGATCGCGACGGTGCGGGTGTGGTCGGCGTGGTACCCGTCGACGAGCGCGCCGCAGTCGATGGTGAGCAGGTCCCCGGACTCCAGCGGGGTGTCGGTGGGCTCATGGTGCGGGATGGCCCCGTTCGTGCCCGCCGCCACGATGGAGGGGAAGGCTGCCCCGTCCGCGCCGAGCTCCCGGAAACGCTGCTCCAACGCCAGCGCCACCTCCCGTTCCGTGCACCCCGGTGCCACCACCTCCTCGAGGAGCCAGGCGAGGCCCTCGGTGGTGATCCGGCAGGCGGCGGCGAGGCGCGCCACCTCGGCGTCGTCCTTGACGACCCGCAACGCGCCGACCAGGTCCGTCGCGGCGACCACGCCCACCCCGGCGACGTCGGCACGGGCTTGGAGGTCGCGGCCGGCGGCCCAGGTGAGGTGGTCGGCTTCGACGAGCAGGCGAGGTTCGTCGGTGCGGACAACCACGATCCGCGCCAGGGCAACACCAACCGGGTCGCGGTCGAGGACCCGTTGCAGATCACCGGCCTCCGACGCCGCCCGGCCGTCGTAGCGTTGGTCGGTGATCACCACGGTGGTGGCCTCGTCCGGGCCGAGGAGGAGTTGACCGTTGCTCCCCGTGAAGCCGGTGAGGTAGCGGACGTTGCGCGGGTCGGTGACGAGCGCGTGGCCGCCACGCTCGTCGGCGAGTTCCGCTCGGAGGCGATCACGCCGGCCGGCGTGGTCGTGGGGCGGCAGATCCGCCAGGCGTGCCGTCGTCACTGCGAGCCTCCGATGTCCCTCACCTGGGGTGGTGTCCGCATCAGCTGCTCGCGGCGCGTCGTTCCAGGAGCGCCAGCGCCGCACGGACGGCGAGCGGGTAGCCGTCGACCCCCAGTCCGACGATCGAACCGTCGCACACGGCCGCGACGTGGCTCACCGCTCGGAAGGGCTCTCGGGCGTGGATGTTGGAGAGGTGGACCTCGATCTTCGGGACCTCGAGGAGCTCGAGGGCATCGCGCAGGGCGATGCTGGTGTGGGTCCACGCCCCGGCGTTGACGATCACGGCGCCGGTGCCGTCGGTGCGTGCTGCGTGGATCCGTTCCAGCAGCACGCCCTCGTGCTCGGTCTGCAGGTGCACGAGCTCGTGCCCGCTCGCCGTCGCCTCGGCACGCGCCGCAGCCACCACGTCGGCCAACGTGGCGGTGCCGTAGTGCCGGGGGTCGCGCGTCCCGAGCTGGGACAGGTTCGGGCCGTGCAGCAGCAGGATCCGGCTCACGGGGTCCTCCTCGAGGTCGCGGCGCGCAGGGCTGACGCCGCGCGGAGCCCAACGCTAGGAGCCGCGCGATCCGACGGCGAGCAGCCTCGACGTCGCGGGGGATCCCGACGGCAGGAGCCCGCAGGGCCACTGCGGGGCGTCCGGCGCACCGCGGACACGCGTCCGCCGCGCCGAAGCCGTCCGCCGGAACCCTCCCCGACCCGAGCGCCCACGTGGGTCGGGCACACCTCAGGGGGGAGCTCTCCCCGTCGCCGCGACACCGTGCGGCACGGTCTCCACGAGCCGTCCGTCGGGACTCCGGAAGCGTGCTTGGCCGGTCTCCGGGTCGAGCCGGAGCGACCAGCCACCCTCGTGGACGAGCCGGTGGTGGGCGCGGCAGAGCAGGATGCCGTTGTCCAGGCTCGTCGTCCCGCCCTTCGTCCACCAGACGATGTGGTGGGCATCGCACCAGGCGACGGGCCGATCGCACCCGGGCCCTCGACAGCCGCCATCGCGGACCTGGAGCGCCTGGCGTTGGGCGACGCTCCAGGTCGACCGGGTCCGTCCGACGTCGAGGATCCGCGAGGCGCCACCGCGCACGATGGCGCGCAGGTCGGCGTCGCACAGCAGGCGCTGGAGGAGGTCATCGGAGAGCAGGTCGCCGGAGGCGGTGGTCGCAGCCGGAACCCGGTGCGCTGCCACGGGTGGCTCAGGCGGGAGCGAACCTCCGACCGGGTGCTCGGCCGCGTAAGCGGTCCCCGGGAGGAGCCGCTCGACCGGCACCACGATGCTCACGCGGGGCCGGACGCCGCCCTTGGTGGGCGTGCGGCCACCGAGCGCGGCCTGCAGGACGCCGGCGAAGGCGTCCGCGGTCCGCTGCTCCGGGGTCCGTCGCTCCCGAAGCGGGGTGTCCGGTGGGTCGAAGGTGCGGTGCGCATCGATCGCGGTCGCGAGCGCCTCGCCCACCTCACCGGTCAGTCGTGCGTACAGGTCCCACATCCCGTCCGGACGGCGCACGACGCTCGCCCGGCGGCGGCGGTGGGCGAGCCGTTCGTCCTCCGCGAGGCGCTCGTGGTCCGCCGCCGCTTCGCGCTCGCGGATCTCACGCCGCAGCTCGTCCGCGCCGGCCGACCGTGCCGTCGGCAGCAGTTGCGCCTCGGTCGCCGCGGGGCTGCCCAGCACGCCCCTGCGAGCAGCCTGACCGATCGCCTGTGCCTGCTCTGCGCCGAGGTCACCGGCCTGGAGCGCGGCACGGGTCCCGGGCAGCTCGCGCAGATCACGGGCCAGCGCGTCCTGTCGGCCGGCCTCCTGCGCCGACAGCCCGAGCTGCTCGCGCAGGAGGCTGGCGGTGGACGCGTGGCCGCCGGGCTGCTCGGCACGTGAACGCTGCGCGCACGCGACGAGGGCCGCGCGCAGCCCCGCGACCGCCCCCTCCACACCGCGCAAGCCAGCGAGCCAGGACGCGACCGCATCACCGTCGGCACGATCCGGCACCTGCGCGGTCAGTGCCACCACCGCAGCCCGCAGATGGTCAAGGGCGTCGCTGCCAAGGACGCGCTCCGGCCCGGCCGCGGCGTAGGGAGCACGGCCCTCGCACGCCAGCGGGACGGCACCACCTCGACGACCGGCTGGGAACACGGCACGCGTGGGGCGCCGTCCGGCAATCGGGGCCGGTACGGGGAAGGATCGCACGCTTGCGGGGAACATGTGTTCGACACTACCCGAGCCCCGTGACACCGACCCGGCCTGTCCACAACCCGCGCGCGAGGCCAGCCCGCGGCAGGCACCTACCGCTCGGTGTCGGTGAGCGCGTCCAGCACCGCGTCGACGACCTCGCGCGGCGGCACGGCCAGGACGGGCCGCGCCACGTCGTCGAGCAGCACGAACCGGATCCGTCCCGGCTCGGCCTTCTTGTCCCGCGCCATCGCGTCCCACACCGCCCCGCGGTCCAGCGGCGGCAGCCGCACCGGCAACCCGAGCGCAGCCAGCACCGCCTCGCCCCGCGCCGCGAGGGCCGGCGGCGTCCGCCCCATCGCGACCCCGATCCGCAGCGACGCGACGATGCCGATCGCCACCGCCTCGCCGTGCAGGACCTGGGAGTAGCCGGTCAGGGCCTCGACGGCGTGCCCGACGGTGTGGCCGAGGTTGAGGTACGCCCGCTCCCCCGCCTCCCGCTCGTCGGCCGCGACCACGATGGCCTTCACCGCGACGGAGCGCTCGACGAGCTCCCGCAGGCGTTGCGTGGCCCCCCACGCCGCGACCGATGGGTCGGCCTCGAGCACCTCGAGCACGTCGGGGTCGCGGATGAGGCCGTACTTGACGATCTCTCCGAACCCCTCCCGCCGCACCCGTTCCGGCAGCGTCCGAAGCGTCGCCACGTCGCAGACCACGGCCCGGGGCTGGTGGAAGGCACCCACCAGGTTCTTGCCCGCCGGCAGGTTGATACCGGTCTTGCCGCCGATCGCCGCGTCGACCTGGGCGAGCACGGTGGTCGGCACCTGCACGAGGTCGAGGCCACGCGCGTAGGTCGCCGCGAGGAAGCCGGCGAGGTCCCCGACCACCCCACCGCCGACCGCGACGATCACGTCCTGCCGGCTGAGCGGGATCTCCGCGGCCCGCTCCCACAACGCCGCGAGGATGGCGGGCGACTTCGCCGCCTCTCCGTCGGGGACCCGGGCCTCCGCCACCTCGAGGTCGAGGACGCGCAGCGCGTCCGCCACCGGCCCGACGTGACCGGCCTGGACGACCGGGTCCTGCGTGACCAGCAACGCCCGACGGGCCCGCGGCCGTGCGCGACCGCCCCCGCCGGCGTCCGGCTCACCCTCGATGGGGAGCACCGATGCGAGCAGTTCCGGG
>JBKHDS010000005.1:0-23108 GCA_046541215.1 Nitriliruptoraceae bacterium | reverse complement strand
CTACGGTCGCCGCATGTCCGACACGACCTACCTCCTCCACCCGATCGGCCGGGTCTCCTCCTCGCTCCGGGACCGTGAACTGGCTCCCAAGCAGGGGGGCGAGGGCGGCCCCGCGGCGTGGCTCGAGTTGGATGCCGAGGTGACGGCGGGCCTCGACGGTCTCGAGCGCGGTGACGAGTTGGTGGTGCTGACCTGGTTGCACCTCGCCGAGCGGGACGTGCTCAGGGTCCACCCTCGTGGCGAGGAAGAGCGGCCCGAGCAGGGCGTGTTCGCCACCCGCTCCCCGAGCCGCCCGAACCCGATCGGGCTGCACCGGGTCACGCTGCTCGCGATCGAGCCCGGCCGGCTCCAGGTCGCGCCGCTCGAGGCTATCGACGGCACCCCGGTGCTGGACCTCAAGCCGGCCCGGACGGAACTCCCCGACGACTGACCACCCCGAGGCGCTCGCGACGGGTCCTGCCTCCACACCGCCTCAGCCCCCCGACCGCGGGCTGAGGGTCAACCGGCCTCGTCGACGGCGGCGAGCAGCTCGGTCCAGGACCGCTCGAACCGGTCGACCCCCTCGGTCTCGAGCTGGGCGGTGACCTCCTCGAGGTCGACGCCGAGGGCGGCGAGCTGGTCGATGCAGGTGCGCGCGTCGTCGAGGTGGGGGGTGATGGTGTCCTGAGTGACCGGCTCGGCCGCGGCCACAGCCTCCAGCGTGGCCTCGGGCATGGTGTTCACGGTCCCTGGTGCGACCAGCTGGTCGACGTAGAGGGTCGGGCGGTAGGCCGGGTTCTTCACCCCCGTCGAGGCCCACAGCGGCCGCTGCGCGTGCGCACCGGCCTCCTCCAGGGCCTGCCATCGTTCGCTGTCTGCCACCTCGAGGAAGGCACCGTAGGCCAGGCGGGCGTTGGCGACCGCGGCGGTCCCCTGCAACGCGGCCGCATCCTCACTCCCGAGCTCCGCGAGGAGCGGGTCGACGGCGGTGTCGACCCGGGAGACGAAGAACGACGCCACCGAGCGGATCCGATCGACCGGCTGGCCCGCGGCGAGCCGGTCCTCGAGCCCGGCGTGGTAGGCGTCCAGCACCTCGCGGTAGCGCTCGACCGCGAACAGCAGGGTCACGTTCACCGAGATGCCGGCGGCGATGGTGGCCCGGATCGCGGGCAGGCCGGCCGCGGTGCCGGGGATCTTGACGAGGAGGTTCTCCCGGTCGACCTGGGCCCACAGCTCGGCGGCCTGGGCGATCGTCGCGTCGGTATCGTGCGCGAGCCGCGGGTCCACCTCGATCGACACCCGGCCGTCCTGGCCGTCGGTGGCCTCCCAGACCGGTCGCAGCAGGTCACAGGCCCGCCGCACGTCATCGGTGGTCAGCGCCCGCACGATCCGTTCCACGTCCGCACCCTCGGCCTTCAGCCGCGCGACGTCGGAGGCGTAGTCGTCGGAGGAGGTGATCGCGGCCTGGAAGATCGACGGGTTCGTGGTCACCCCGACCACGTCCCGGGTCTCGATCAGGTCGGCGAGGTTGCCGGTGTCGAGCCGGGCGCGGGAGAGGTCGTCCAGCCAGATCGCCACCCCCTGCGCGGTCAGGGCCTGGGTCGCAGCGGTCATCACGAGCTCCTTGGAGGGACGGCGGGGGCGGCTCCCCGTGTGGGGCGGCGCGTGTCTCGGGTCAGGTGGTCAGCTCACGGATGGTCGCGACGAGCGCCTCCACGGTCAGCCCGTGCTCGGCGAACAACCGCTCGGGAGCCGCGGACGCCCCGAAGCCCTCCACCCCGAGGTGAACGCCTCGGTCACCGATCAGGTGCCGCCAGGACATCCCGATGCCCGCCTCCACGGAGATCCTGGCGCTCACCTGCGGGGGCAGCACCTGGTCGCGGTAGGCCTGGTCCTGGGCCGCGAACCACTCCTGGCACGGCATCGACACCACGCGCACCGCGACCTCGCCCGCGAGCCGCTCGCGCGCCTCGACGGCGAGGTGGACCTCCGAACCGGTCGCGAGCAGGACCACCTCGGGCACGCCATCACAGTCGGCGAGGACGTACCCGCCCCGGGCCACCCCGTGCGCTGAGGTCCCCTCGAGCACCGGCACGCCCTGGCGGGTCAGCGCGAGCGCCACCGGGGTGCCCGGCAGCTGGGAACGCCGCTGCACCTCCGCCCAGGCGTACGCGGTCTCGTTCGCGTCCGCTGGCCGGACCACGTCCAGGCCCGGGATCGCCCGCAGTGCGGTGAGGTGCTCCACCGGTTGGTGGGTCGGACCGTCCTCCCCGAGCCCGATGGAGTCGTGGGTCCAGACGTAGGTGACGGGCAGGCCCATGAGCGCGGCGAGCCGGACCGCCGGCCGCATGTAGTCGGAGAACACCAGGAACGTGCCACCGTAGGGCCGGGTCAGGCCGCCGAGCGCGATCCCGTTCAGGATCGCCCCCATCGCGTGCTCGCGGACCCCGAAGTGCAGCACCCTGCCGCCCTCGTGGCCCTGGAACTCCTCGGTCGAGCGGTGCGAGGGGAGGAAGGAGGGCTGCCCGGCCGGGGTGGTGTTGTTGGACCCGGCCAGATCCGCCGAGCCGCCCCACAGCTCCGGCAGCGTGCGCGCGAGGGCGGTCAGGACCTTCCCCGACGCGGCCCGGGTCGCGACCGACGTCCCGACCTCGAAGCTCGGCAACCCGGCATCCCAGCGCTCCGGCAGCTCACGCGCCTGCAGCCGCTCGAGCAGCGCAGCCTCGTCCGGGTGCTCCCGTCTCCAGGTCTCGAACCGCTCCTGCCAGGCCTCGTGCGCCTGCCCGCCACGCTCGCCGACGCGGCGGGCGTGGGCGATGATCTCCTCGGGCACCACGAAGGGCTCGTCCGACCACGCGAGCGCCTGCCGGGTGGCCGCCACCTCCTCGGCACCGAGCCTGGAGCCGTGGATCGGGCCGGTGTCCTGCTTCGTCGGCGCCGGCCAGCCGATGATCGTGCGCAGCCGGATGAACGACGGCCGTGCCGTCTCGGCCCGGGCCGCGGCCAGCGCCTCGTCCAGCGCCGCCACGTCCTCGACGTAGGTCCCGCCGGCCGTCCAGTCGACCTCCTGGACGTGCCAGCCGTAGGCCGCGTACCGCGCCAGGACGTCCTCGGTGAACGCGATATCGGTCCGACCCTCGATGGAGATGCGGTTGTCGTCCCAGAGCAGGGTGAGGTTGCCGAGCTCCTGCGTCCCCGCCAGCGACGACGCCTCGCTCGAGACGCCCTCCTGGAGGTCACCGTCGGAGGCGACCACGTAGACGTGGTGGTCGAACACGCTCTCCCCCGCTGGCGCCTCCCCATCAAGCAGCATCCGGGTCCGGCGGGCAGCCATGGCCATCCCAACGGCGTTGCCGACGCCCTGCCCCAGCGGCCCGGTCGTGGTCTCCACCCCCGGCGTGTGCCTCCACTCCGGGTGTCCCGGCGTCGCTGAACCCCACGTCCTGAAGGCACGCAGATCATCCAGCGACAGCGCGTATCCCGACAGGTACAGCTGGGTGTACAGCGTCAGGCTGGAGTGCCCGGCGGAGAGCACGAATCGATCCCGACCGAGCCACGAAGGATCCATCGGGTCGTGGACCAGGTGGTGCTGGAAGAGCAGGTAGGCCGCGGGAGCGAGGCTCATCGCCGTACCCGGGTGCCCATGCCCGGCGCGCTCCACGGCGTCCATCGCGAGCACACGGGCCGCATCCACCGCCCGATTATCCATCTCCGTCCAGGACAGGTTCGGGCTCATGCATCTCTCCGCTGGTCCTCGTGGCCACCCGTCCCGCTGCCGTGCCGCGGGAGCGCGAAGGGCCGGGCCGGGCTGCTGACAGCGACGCTAGGCGCTCACGGCCGGGCCGAGGGTACGGCCCCCTGGTCACACCGTGCTCCGGCCCTACGCTAGGTCGTGCATCCTCGGCCGAGCGGGAGGCGGGTGGTGTCGGAGCTGGTGCTGGCGGTGGGCCTGGGTGCGCTGAGCGCCATCTCGCTGCCGCTCGGGGCGCTGACCGCGCGGCTGTGGCAGCCCGCCGACCGGCTCCTGGGGGTGCTGACGGCGTTCGGCGCCGGCGCGCTGCTCGCCGCCGTGACGATCGGGATCGTGGCACCGACGGTGCGCGAGGAGCTCACCCTCCCGCTGGTCGCCGGCGCGGTGGCCGGTGGGCTCGCCTTCGAGGCGCTCAACCGCGGTATCAACGCGCGCGGGGGGTTCCTGCGCAAGGCCTCGACGACGCTGGTGTACGCCGAGCAGCGCGCGCACCGTCGCCGTCGGCGGCTCCTCGAGCAGCTGGAGCGGGTCGAGGTGTTCGACGGCCTGCCCGACCGCGAACTCGACCTGCTCGCCGGCGCGGGCCGGGTGGTCGAGTATCCCGAGCACCGGCTGATCTACGGCCGGGACGATCCGGCCGAGCGCCTCCACGTCATCCTGCGAGGCAGCGTCATCCTCGACCACCTCGACGGTGAGCGCAGGCTGTCCGAGCATGCCGCCTTCGGGTTCCGGTCCTTCCTCGCGGGGACACCACACCGATCGACCGCCGTGGCGGCCTCGGACCCGACGGACGTGCTCGAGATCCCCCGGGAGCGCTTCCTCGAGGTGCTCGAGGAGACCGACCGGCTACGCGAGCGGCTGTGCCGCTACCTCACCTCCGACGCGGTCCTGGACTACCTCCGGGACGAGCACGGCCTGTCCGATACCGAGCTCGCCGACTGGGTCGAGCGGGTCGAGGCCGACGGCGGCCGCGGCACCGTACGGGCGCGCGAGGCGCCCCACCCGGGGTCGGACTTCGTCTCTCGGGCGGACGAGCTGCGTCGGACCACGCTGTTCGCGGGGCTCGAGACCTCGGAGCTGGAGCGGATCGGGGACCGGCTGCTGCGCAAGCACCACGTCGAGGGGCACGTGTTCTTCCGACCCGGCGACGCCCCCGACCGCCTCTACCTCATCGAGGAGGGACAGGTCTCGCTCGCGACCCGGGCGGGTCCGCACGCCGGCGAGTCGTTGAGCGAGGGCGACGCCTTCGGGGTGCTGTCCTTCCTGACCGGCGCCCCGCACGTCGCCACCGCGATCGCCACCACCGACGTGACCGTCTGGGTGCTGCGGCGAGCCGACCTGTCCGAGCTGCTCGCCGAACTCCCGGGGCTCAAGGCCTCGGTCCAGCGCGCGCTCGAGGAGGAGGACGTGCAGCGCTACCTGCGGGAGCAGCAGGGCGCCGCGCCCCTGCAAGCGGAACGCTGGGCCCGGCGCGCCGTCCGATCGGTCGCGCTCGCGCGGCCGGCACCGGAGGTACGCGTCACGGCGGCCGAGCACGGCGCGCCCATGGCGGTCTGGCTCGGACTGATGCTGGACGGCATCCCCGAGTCCTTCGTGATCGGGGCGGAGGCGACAGCGGCGGCGGGCGGCGCGTCGCTCATCGTCGGGCTGTTCCTGTCCAACTACCCCGAGGCGCTGTCCTCCTCGGTGGGGATGCGCGAGCAGGGCTGGGGCTGGCGCCGGATCCTGGCCATGTGGACCTCGCTGCTGGTGGCGGCCGCCCTCGGCGCTGGCATCGGCGCCATCGTCTTCGAGGGGTCCTCCGCCGCGGTCGCCGCCGGGATCCGGGGGGTGGCCACCGGGGCGATGCTGACCGTCATCGCGGAGACGATGCTGCCCGAGGCCTTCGCCCGCAGCGGCAGCGCGAGCGGCTTGGCGACGCTCGCGGGCTTCCTCATCACGGTGCTCATCGGTGCGTGATCGCGTTCCGGTTGCCGCTACGGCCGAGTGACCCTGAGGAAGGGACCTTGGTCAGAGCGGCCGTCCCCCCGCCTGTGGCAGGATGGCCGCGCGGCTCGGGCACGTTGTCAGCGGTCGCACCACCGCGGACCGCACGTTGGCCCCCCGGGCTGACCTGCGCCCATGGCTTCCACCGTCCCCACCGAGCAGCTCCGCAACGTCCTCGTCCTCGGCCACCACGGCACCGGCAAGTCGACCCTGGTGGAGGCCATGCTGGCCGCCGCCGGGCATGCCACCGCACACGGTGACGGGTGCCCGACCGTCGACCACGAACCCGAGGAGCGGGACCGGGGACACTCGCTGTCGCTCGCGCTCGCGAGCTTCAACTACGACGGCCTGAAGTTCAACGTCCTGGACGCACCGGGCGGTGCCGAGCTGCTCGGTGACGTCTACCCCGCCCTGCTGGCCGCCGACCTGGCCCTGTTCGTGATCGACGCGACCGTGGGCATCCAGCCGCAGGACGAGCAGCTCTGGCGGGTCTGCGACGAGCGGCGCATCCCGCGCATCGTCTTCCTCAACAAGTTCGACCAGGAACGGGCCCAGTACCAGCACTGCATCGACGACCTGCGCGACCGCTACGGCAAGCCGGTCGCGCCGGTGCACATGCCGCTCCCGGGCGCGAACGGCGCCGCCGGGATCGTCGACCTGTTGCACTGCACCGCGGTGGAGTTCCACGACGGCACCCGCGTCGAGGGCGAGGTTCCCGAGCACCTGCGCGAGCACGCTGAACGCAACCGCGACGCCCTGGTCGAGTCCGTCGTCGAGAACGACGACGAGGCCCTCATGGCCTACCTCGAGGGAGAGACGCCGACCAAGCAGCAGATCGCCGAACTGTTCGCCCACGGCATCGCGGAGAGCGGCTTCTTCCCCGTCCTGTGCGGTGCGGCCAGCACCGGGCTCGGGGTCCAGCTGCTGCTCCACTTCCTCGCCGAGGAGGCGCCCTCCCCGGCCGAGGGTGCGCACCCCCTGCCCCACGACGGCCCCACGGTCGTCTACGTCGCCAAGACCTTCACCGACCAGTACGTCGGTCGCATCAACCTGCTGCGGGTGTTGTCCGGCACGCTGCGAGCCGACGCCGAGCTGGCCTGCGACCGCACCGGCAGCAAGGAGCGACTGCACCAGCTGTTCTCCCTGCGCGGCCGCGAGCAGCTCCCCGTCACCGAGGTGGCGGCCGGCGACCTCGTCGCGGTCGCGAAGCTGTCCGACGTCGCCACCGGCGACCTGCTGACCGCCGACGGCGCCCCGGAGCTCACGATCCCCGCCGCGCCGGCCGGCTACCACCGGGTCGGGCTCGAACCGGTCTCCGCCGCCGACGACGAGAAGCTGTCCTCGGCGGTGCAGCGCATCATGCAGGAGGACCCCTCGATCGGGCTCGAGGTCGACCAGGCCTCCGGGACCCGGACCTACAGCTTCCAGGGCCCGATCCACGCCGAGGTCACCATCCAGCGGCTCAAGCGCAAGTTCGGGGTGGAGCTGCAGCTCACGCCCGCGCCGATCAGCTACCTCGAGACGATCCGTGGCCGTAGCACCGGCATCGGTAAGCACGTGAAGCAGAGCGGTGGCCACGGCCAGTACGGGGTCGCCCACATCGAGATGGCACCCCTGCCCCGCGGGGAGGAGTTCGCCTTCGAGGACGCGATCGTGGGCGGGGTCATCCCGCGCCAGTTCATCCCATCGGTCGAGAAGGGCATCCGGGAGGCCATGCGCGAGGGGCCGCTGGCCGGCTACCCGGTCGTGGACGTCAACGTCCGGCTCATCGACGGCAAGCACCACTCGGTCGACTCCTCCGACGCGGCCTTCCAGATGGCCGGGATCCTCGCCTTCCGCGACGCGGTCGCCAAGGCCGACCCGGTCCTGCTCGAGCCGATCCAGTCGCTCCAGCTGACCATCCCCGACGAGCACACCGGCGCGGTCATGGCCGACCTGTCCAGCCGCCGTGGCCGGATCCTCGGCACCGACGCGGCCTCGCACGGTCGGACGGTGATCAAGGCGCAGGCCCCGGAGTCGGAGCTCGCCACCTTCGCGGCCGAGTACCGCGCGCTCAGCGGCGGTCGGGGGGAGCTCACCATGGGCTACAGCCACCACGAGGAGGCCCCGGCCCAGATCGCGAAGCGGCTGCTGCAGGAACGCGAGGCCGCGCACGCCTGAGAGCTCAAGGGCGGACGACGGCCGGGCCGCAACCTGTGCGGCCCGGCCGTCCGATCGCTGGCGCGCCCTTCGGGCCGGGCGATCCGGGCCGGGGGGCGGCTCCGGAGAGAAGCTTGCAGGCTACAAGCAACCATCGGTACGGTCCCTCCCATGCCCGCCCGACCCGACCCGCACACCGAGCTGGAGCGCGCGCTGACGCGCGTGGTCCGGCGCGTCTTCCTACCCACCGCCGGGGAGGCGACGCGCCGCCAGGCCGGGGTGAACCTCGAGCGAGCGACCTACTCGACGCTGGCACGCATCGCTGACCTCGGTCACCCGCGGCTGACCGAGGTCGCCGCCGCGATGGGGCTGGACACCTCGACCGCCTCGCGGCACACGAAGCGGCTCATCGAGGACGGCCTCATCGAGGTGACCGCGTGTACCGAGGACGCCCGCGCGCGTCGGTACCGCCCCTCCGACGCCGGACGTGAGGCGCTGCAGCGCGTGCGTGAGGCTCGCCGGGCCCGGCTCGCACAGCTCCTCGACACCTGGGAGCCGGAGGAGATCCACGCGCTCGCGGTGGGCCTGGACCGCCTCGTCGACGCGCTCGAGGCGGACGATGGGAGAGCCGGATGACCGAGCACACCGGCCGCACCCACCGCGAGATCCTGGTCATCCTCTCCGGGTTGATGACCGGGATGTTCCTCGTCGCGCTGAACCAGACCATCGTGGCCACGGCGCTGCCGACGATCGCGGACGAGCTCGGGGGCATCGACCTCATCGCCTGGATCGTGACCGCCTACCTGCTGGCGGCGACCGCGGCGACCCCGCTCTTCGGTCGCATCTCCGACCTGTACGGCCGGCAGCGGGTGTTCCAGGCCGCGATCGTGATCTTCGTCGCCGGCTCGCTGCTGTCAGGCGTCGCGGTCAACATGCCCATGCTGATCGTCGCCCGCGCGATCCAGGGCATCGGCGGCGGCGGGGTGATGGCGCTCGCGATGACCATCATCGGCGACATCCTCTCGCCGCGGGAACGCGGGCGGTACCAGGGCTACCTCGGTGCGGTCTTCGGCGTCGCGTCGGTGACCGGCCCGCTGATCGGTGGCTTCCTCGTCGACCAGGTGCACTGGCGCTGGGTGTTCTTCGTCAACGTTCCCGTCGCCATCGTCGCACTGGTCGTGACGGCTCGTGTCCTGCGACTGCCGCAACGGCGCATCGACCAGCGCATCGACGTGCTCGGCGCTCTGCTGCTGATCAGCGGGGTCATCGCGCTGCTGCTCGTGACCGCCTGGGGCGGCTCGGAGTACCCCTGGAGCTCGCCGACGATCCTCGGGCTCGGCGTGGCGGGGGTGGCGTTGAGCGTGTTGTTCGTGACCCGCCAGCACCTGACCTCCCAGCCGATCATCCCCCTGCGCCTGTTCCGGTCCCGGACCTTCAGCCTGACGGCGATGGCCGGGTTCGTGGTCGGCGGGGCGATGTTCGGCTCGGTGGTGTTCCTGCCGGTCTTCTACCAGCTCGTGCTGGGCGCCAGCGCCACCGAGGCGGGCCTGTTGATGGTCCCGCTCATGGGCGGGTTCGTCCTCACCTCGATGGTCTCCGGGCGGCTCATCGCCCGGACCGGTCGGTACAAGGCTCACCCGGTGACCGGCACGGCCCTGATGGCGGTCGGGCTCGGCCTGCTCAGCACGATGGACGTGTCCACCACCCGGCTGGAAGCCGGGCTGCTCACCGCGACGCTCGGTGTCGGCCTCGGGATGGTGATGCAGAACCTCGTGCTCATCGCCCAGAACGACGCACCGATGCGGGACCTCGGGGTGGCGACGGCCACGATCGGGTTCTTCCGGACGCTGGGCGGCTCGATCGGTACCGCGGTGTTCGGCGCGCTCATGGCTGCCGGGCTCACCAGCCGCCTCAAGGGCACGCTCCCGGACGGGGTCGACGTCGATCCGGCATCGCTGCAGGGCAGCCCGGCCGAGCTCCTCGCGCTGGAGGCGGAGGTCCGCGACGTGGTGGTGGACGCGTTCTCCGGCGCGGTCTCGGAGGTGTTCCTCGCCGGCATCCCGCTCGCGGTGACCGCCCTCGTCCTCATGGCGCTGCTGCCGGAGCGGCCGCTGCGGCAGACCCGGCACGTCGACGCGGACAGCGACGGCCCCGCGCGCCGCTGACCGGGCCGTCGCGCGGCCACGGTGCACGCCGCGGCTGACGGACCTGCGATAGTGCGGTCGAGGGCACGGGAGGGTGGCCGGTGGGGTTCGAGACGGACGTCGCGATCGTCGGCAGCGGGTTCGGCGGCAGCGTCTCGGCGCTGCGGTTGACCGAGAAGGGGTACCGGGTCACCGTCCTGGAGGCCGGCAAGCGGTGGACCAAGGAGTCGCTGCCCGACACGAACTGGGACCTGCGCCGCTACCTGTGGGCGCCGCGACTGGGGTTGCGCGGCTTCCAGCGTCTCACGCTGCTCCGGGACGTGTTCGTACTCTCGGGTGCGGCCGTCGGCGGCGGGTCGGTGGTGTACGCGAACACGCTCTACGAACCCTTGGCGGCCTACTGGCGTGATGAGCGCTGGCCGGCCGGCAACGACTGGCAGGCCGAGTACGCCCCGTACTACGCCCAGGCCAAGCGCATGCTCGGCGTCACCCCGGTCCCGTTCACCACCGCCGCGGACCGCCTGCTGAAGGCCGTCGCCACCGATCTCGGCGTCGCCGACACCTACCACCCCACCGACGTCGGGGTGTGGTTCGGCAAGCCGGGCGAGCGCGTCGCCGACCCCTACTTCGGCGGGGTCGGACCGGACCGGGTCGGGTGCATCCGGTGCGGGAACTGCATGGTGGGGTGCAAGCACGAGGCGAAGAACTCCCTCGACCACAACTACCTCTACCTCGCCGAGCAGGCCGGCGCCGAGGTGTGTCCCGAGCGGCAGGTGGTGGACCTCGAACGCCTCCCGGGCGGCGGCTGGCGGGTGACCCACGAGCGGCCCGGCGCCTGGCTGCGGCGGGACCGTCGCAGCCTGACGGCGGAGCAGGTGGTCCTGTCCGCCGGCGCGCTCGGCACCCAGCAGTTGCTGTTCCGGCTGCGTGAGCGTGGCCGACTCCCCGGGTTGTCCGACGCGCTCGGCACCCTGGTGCGGACGAACTCCGAGGCCCTCGTCGGCGCCACCGCGCGCCGGGTCCCGGGTACCCACGACGACACCCCCGGCTCCTCGGGCGCGGTCGGCTACAGCGCCGGGGTGGCGATCACCTCCTCGATCCACCCCGATGAGCACACCCACATCGAGCCCGTGCGCTACGGCAAGGGGTCGAACGCGATGTCGCTCGTCGCGACCCTGATGGTGGACGGCGGTGGCCGCCTCCCCCGACCGCTCCGGTTCGTGCTCACGATCGTGCGCCACCCGCTCCGCTTCGCGCGCAGCCTGTCGGCCCGCCGCTGGTCCGAGCGCAGCGTGATCCTGCTCACCATGCAGACCGTCGACAACTCCCTCAGGGTCATCCGTCGCCGCGGCCTGCTCGGTCGGCGGCTGACCACCCGACCCGGCCACGGCGAGCCGAACCCCACCTGGATCCCCGTCGCCAACCAGGCCGCCCGGCACGCCGCGGACCACCTCGGCGGCGACCCGCTCGGCTCGGTCTTCGAGGCCACGCTGAACACGCCGAGCACCGCCCACTTCATCGGCGGCTGCCCGCTGGGTGAGGAGCCGGCCACGAGCGTCGTGGATCCCTACCACCGCGTGCACGGTGAGGACGGGCTGCACATCTGCGACGGGTCCACGATCACCGCCAACCTCGGGGTCAACCCGTCGCTGACGATCACGGCCATGACGGAGCGCGCGATGGCGCTGTGGCCGAACCGCGGCGAGCCGGACCCCCGCCCGGATCCCGGCGGGCCCTACCGGCGCGTCGCCCCCGTGCCGCCGCGCGCGCCGGTCGTCCCCGTCGACGCGCCCGCCGCGCTCCGGCTGCCGGTCTCCGAGAGGTGAGCCCGGTCGGCGACATCCGCACCGACGCGGCGCGGGCACCCGATCGGTTCAGCCACCGCGTGCGCGTCGCACCCACGCGTCGAGGTGGGGTGCGAGGACCTCGGCGAGATCCGGGCTGCCCTGCTCGGCGAGGACGTAGCTGGCACGCCGGTGCGGGTGGCCCACGTCGACGAGCCGGGACAGGTCGATCGGGGTCCCGATCACGACGACGTCCACGTCCGCGGCCCTGAGCGTCGCGCCGAGCTCGACGATCTGCTCCTCCCCGTAGCCCATCGCCGGGAGCACCGGTCCGATGTCGGGGTAGGCCGCGTAGGTCGCCGCGATGGAGCCGACCGCGTAGGGGCGGGGGTCGACCAGCTCCGCGGCACCGGCCGCGCGGGCGGCCACGGTGCCGGCCCCGTAGGGCATCCCGCCGTGGGTGATCGTGGGGCCGTCCTCGACGACCATCACCCGCAGGCCTTGGAGCGTCGGTCCGGCGTCCAGGGTGACCGGCGACGCCGCCCGCACCACCGCCGCGCCCGGGTTGACCACGGCGACGTTGGCCGCCACCACCTCGAGGTCGGCCACCTCGGCGCTGTCGATCTTGTTGAGCACGACCACGTCCGCCAGGCGCAGGTTGGTCTCCCCCGGGTGGTAGCGCAGCTCGTGGCCCGGCCGGAGCGGGTCGACGACGGTGATGTGCACATCCGGGCGGACGAAGGGCAGGTCGTTGTTCCCGCCGTCCCAGATGATGACGTCGGCCTCCTGCTCGGCACGGGCGAGGATGTCGGCGTAGTCGACGCCCGCGTAGACGGTGATCCCCATCTCGACCGGCGCCTCGTACTCCTCCCGCTCCTCGATGGTCGGATCGGAGGCGTCGATGTCCGCGAGGCTCGTGAAGCGCTGCACCCGCATGCGCTCGAGGTCGCCGTAGGGCATCGGGTGGCGGATCAGCGCCACCTCGAGCCCCGCGTCGAGCAACAGCTGCCCGACCCGACGGGAGGTCTGGCTCTTCCCGCACCCGGTCCGCACCGCGCAGACCGCGACCACCGGGACGCGGCTGCGCAGCATCGAGGCGTCCGGGCCGACCAGCCGCAGGTCGGGTCCGGCCGCCAGGACCCGCGAGGCGGTGTGCATGACCTCCTCGTGGGACAGGTCCGAGTAGGCGTGCACCACCTCGGTGACGTCGTGGCGGGCGATGAGGTCCTCGAGCTCGGCCTCGGGGCGGATGGGGATGCCGTCGGGGTAGCGGCGCCCCGCCAGCGACGGCGGGTAGAGGCGCTCGTCGATCCCGGGGATCTGGGTGGCGGTGAAGGCCACCACCTCGACCGCCGGGTCGTCGCGGAAGACCGTGTTGTGGAGGTGGAAGTCGCGGCCCGCCGCGCCCATGATGACCACACGCCGAGGTGTCACGTCCTCACTCCCTGTCGCCGCCTGCCCGCACCCTGCCACCACGAGCGCGCGGCGGGCAGGGCCGTCAGGCTCCAGGTGCCTTCGTCACCCGGGCGGGGTCGCGGTCACGAGGTAGAGGTAGAAGGCCGTCGCGCCGTCGGGGCCGGCCACCAGGTCGTGCCGCTGGCCCGGCGCCACGTAGGCGTAAGAGCCCGGGGCGAGCGCTCGCTCCAGGATCGTCACCTCGCCCTGGAGGGTCCACACGTGGTGGCAGTGGCGGGTGTGGGTGTGCTCCGCGATCACCGCAGCTGGCTCCAGGTGGAACACGCCGGCGAAGGACCGGCCCTCGGCCCACAACTGCGAGTAGGTCACCCCGGGTGCCAGCGCGCGGCGTGGCAGGGCGGCCACGGTCGCCGCGTCGATCAGCTGCAGGGGTTGGGCGGCGGCAGGGATCGCGGAGGTGTCGGTGGTGTGCTCATCGGTCTGGGTGCTCATGGTCGCCCACCAGCTCGGGCTTCCATCCTGGCCCCGTAGCAGCCACGACGGCAGGGGCGATGGCCCTTCGACCCGGTCACGGCCGCTCCCACCGGCCTGGAACTCGTCCCCACCCCGGAGGGCCTGCTCCTCGAGCGTCGGCGGATGACCCAGGTCGCCGACGGCGACACCGGGGTGCCTGTGATCACCATCTCGGGGGTGGGCCGATCAGGCCCCTGACGTGCCCCGCCGACGCCGGAGCTCGATCGCGGGACAGCGGTCCATGACAACGTCCAGACCGGCGTCACGCGCGCGGGTCGCCGCCGCCTCGTCGATGACCCCGAGCTGGAGCCAGACCGCGCCCACCCCACGGGCGATGGCCTCGTCGACGTGGCGACCCGCGCGGTCGGACCGGCGGAAGATGTCGACCACGTCGATGTCGATCTCCGCGGGCACGGAGGCGAGGTCCGGGTACGCCCGCCGGCCGAGCACCTCCTCCACCCCGGGCCGGATCGGGATGACCTCGTAGCCATGGTCGAGCAGGGTGCGCATCACCCCGTGGCTCGGCCGATGCACGGACGGGGAGGCCCCCACCACCGCGAACACCCGGGCTCGGTCCAGGATGCGGTCGGCGGTGGCGGTCATCTCGTGCGCGTCGGACATGGTCGGGCCTTCGTGGTCGACGCCGGTGCGGGATCGTCCCGGCGATCGGTGTCAGTGTGACGGCCCCGGGTCCGGCGTGCCGCTTCCTCGCGCGATACGCGACGCCGGCCCGACCACCGCGGCTACGGTCGGCGCCGTCGCCGCCTGTGGGAGCTCGCCGTGACCCGGACCGTCGTGAGGACCTGCCCGCTGTGCGAGGCGACCTGTGGGCTGCGCATCGAGCTCGACGACGCCGATCAGGTCATCAGCGTGCGCGGTGACGCCGAGGACGTGTTCAGCGCCGGCTACCTGTGCCCCAAGGGTGCGACGCTCGGGGAGCTGGAGGCCGACCCGGATCGCCTGACGGGTCCCCGGGTCCGCCGGGATGGCCGGCTGGTACCGGCGAGCTGGCCGGAGGCCTTCGCCGAGGTCGCGGCCCGGTTGCAGCGGGTCCAGGCCGAGCACGGCCCCGACGCGGTCGCGATCTACCTCGGCAACCCCAACGTGCACACCCTGGCGGGCCAGCTCTACGCGCGACCGCTGGTCAAGGCGCTCCGGACCACCAACGTCTACTCGGCCTCCAGCGTGGACCAGCTGCCCAAGCACGTCAGCTGCGGCTACGTCTTCGGCGATCCGCTCGCGATCCCCGTCCCCGACCTCGATCGCACCGACCTGCTGGTGGTGCTCGGCGGCAACCCCCGGGTGTCCAACGGCTCGCTGCTGACCGCGCCGGACCTGCCCGGGCGGTTGACGGCGCTGCAGCGCCGCGGGGGCCGGCTGGTGGTCATCGATCCGGTCCGGACCCGCACGGCCGAGCGCGCCGACCTCCACCTCCCCGTGCGGCCCGGGAGCGACGCGCTGCTGCTGTTCGCGCTCGTGCACACCTTCGCCGAGGAGGGGCTGGTCGACGTCGGCGACCACCTCGCCGAGCACGTGGCTGGGGTCGAGGAGGTGGTGGCGCTGGCCACGCCCTTCGCGCCGGAACGCGTGGCGGGGGCCTGCGGGATCGACGCGGTCTCGATCCGGGCGCTCGCCCGTGAGCTCGCGGCTGCGGAGCGGGCCGCGGTGTACGGGCGGCTCGGGACCAGCACCGTGGCCTTCGGGACCACGACCTCCTGGCTCATCGACGTCGTCAACGTGCTGACCGGCAACCTCGACCGGCCCGGCGGGGCGATGTTCCCGCTCCCGGCCCACCACCGCGCGCCGCGCCGGCCGTTCCGGCACGCCCGGCGCAGGAGCCGGGTGCGTGGCCTGCCGGAGGCGATCGGCGAGTTCCCGGTCGCGACCCTCTACGACGAGATCGTGACCCCAGGGCAGGGGCAGGTCCGGGCGCTCCTCACCATCGCGGGCAACCCGGTGCTCTCGACCCCCGACGGCGCCCGGCTGGACGAGGCCATCGCCTCGCTCGACCTGGTCGTCGCGGTCGATCCGTACGTCACCGCGACCTCCCGGCACGCCGACGTGGTGCTGCCACCGCCGCGGATCCTGCAGCGCAGCCACGACGACCTGTCGTTCACCGGCCTGGCGGTGCGCAACGTCGCGAACCACTCCCCCGCCGCCGTCGCGCTCGCCGAGGGGCAGCCCGACGAGTGGGAGATCCTGCTGACCCTCGCGGCCATCGCACTGGGCGGCACGCCCCCGATCGACCTCGACGCCGCCGACGGCGTCGTGCTGCAACAGGCGCTCCAGGCGGTGGTGGCCGACCCCGGCGCGAGGCTCGAGACCCGGGACACCGACGAGCTCGCCGCGCGCCTGGCGGGACGGCGCGGCCCGGAGCGGCTCCTCGACCTGCTGCTGCGTGCCGGCCCGTACGGCGACGGGTTCGACCCCGAGGGCGATGGGCTGTCGCTCGCACGGCTGGAGGCCGCACCGCACGGGATCGACCTGGGCCCGCTGCAGCCGCGCGTCCCGGCCGTGCTGCGGACGGCATCGAGCCGGATCGAGCTCGCGCCGGCAGCCCTCGTGGCCGACGTCCCCCGGCTCGAGCACCACCTCGAACGCGCCGGTGCGGACGCGGCGGCACCGGACGACGACCGGCTCGTGCTCGTCGGCCGCCGGCACCTCCGGACGAACAACTCGTGGTCCCACAACGTGGCGGGGCTGGCCAAGGGCCAGCAGCTGTGCACCCTGCGGATCCACCCCGACGACGCGGCCGCCCGGAGCCTGGCCGACGGGGCGACGGCGGTGGTGCGCTCCACGGCCGGCGAGGTCCGTGTTCCGGTCGAGGTGACCGACACCGTGCGCTGCGGGGTGGTGAGCCTGCCCCACGGTTTCGGCCACGACCTCGACGGGGTCGAGCAGACGATCGCCCGCGCCGCCGGCGGGGCCAACAGCAACGTCCTCGCCGACCGTCACCTGATCGATCCGATCTCCGGCAACGCGGTCCTCAACGGCCTGGACGTCACCGTGGCGCCGGCGTGACCACCCCGGCGACGCGACAGCGCATCGACGAGCGGCTGACCGAGCTGCACGCGCGTATCGCCGCGCTCCCCGTCAGCGACGAGGACCGCGTCTACCGCTCCGGTACCGGCTACCTCCCAGCGGTCTCGGCCGGCCCGGACGCCGACCGGCTCGCCATCGCCGTCGTGACCGTCGACGGGGACCGCCACGTCGTCGGCGACCACGACCGCCCCGTCCCGCTGCACTCGGTGTCGAAGGTGTTCACCTACGGCCGGGTCCTCGCGGACCTCGGCCCGCAGGCGGTGCTCGCCCGCGTCGGCGTGGAACCCTCCGGCGAGGCGTTCAACGCGCTCCGGGTCGACGAGCGGTCCCTGCGTCCCTTCAACCCGATGGTGAACGCCGGGGCGCTCGTCACCACGAGCCTGGTCCCCGGCGCCGACCCGGCGGAGCGCTTCGCCCGGGTGCTCGCGACGCTGCGGGCCTTCGCCGCCGACGACAGCCTCGCCGTGGACGAGGCGACCCTGCAGGACGAGCTCGCCACCGCGGACCGCAACCGCGGCACGGCCTACCTGCTGCGCAGCGCCGGGATGCTCGACGGCGAGGCCGAGGCCGTGCTGACCCGGTACCTGCAGCAGTGCAGCGTGCACGTCACCACCTCACAGCTGGCGACCATGGCGGCCACCTTCGCCACCGGCGGGACGAACCCGGTCAGCGGGGTGCGGGTGCTGCCCCGCCGGCGCGTGAGGGACGTGCTCAGCGTCATGCACACCTGCGGCATGTACGACTACGCCGGCGAGTGGGTCTTCGAGGTCGGGTTCCCCGCCAAGAGCGGCGTCGGTGGGCTGATCCTCGCGGTCATCCCCGGCAAGATGGGGATCGCCGTCTCCTCGCCGCCACTGGACCGGTACGGCAACAGCGTGCGCGGCGTCGAGGCGTGCCGCGAGCTGTCGGCCCGGCTGGGGTTGCACGTGTTCGCCACCGAGGAGGAGGACGCCCTACTCACGACGGCACCACCGGCCGCCGAGCCTGCGATCGACGTCGCGGCTCTGGAGCCGGGCGGCCACCCGCACGGGGCCCCGGGCTCGCCGTGACGAGGTGGCCACCCCCCCCGGTGGCCGGCCCGGGTCAGCCTGCGGCGCGCATCGGGGCGGTGCGGTCCTCGGCGTAGCTGACCATCGGCTGCCGGGTCGCGAGCTCCTGGTCGGCCGCGAGCTCGGTGGCCGCCTGGTAGCTGTGCAGCCCGCCCGCGAGCGTCGCCACGTCGGTGAACCCGCGCTGCACGAGGCTGCGGTAGGCGAGGTAGCTGCGGAACCCGACCGCGCAGTACAGCCGGATGGGCACGTCACGGTCCCAGTCGGCCTGCGCCTCACGCAGGGTCGGCAGGGGCACGTTGACCGCCCCGGGCAGGTGCGCTGCGGCGTACTCCTGGGGGCCACGGACGTCGAGCAGCCGCACCCCGGGTGTGACCTCCTCGGCGAAGCGGTCGGCGTACCAGAACCGCACGTCGCCGCGCAGCAGGTTCGCCGCCAGGAACCCGGCCATGTTCACGGGGTCCTTCGCGGAGCCGAACGGCGGCGCGTAGGCGAGCTCGAGCTCCTCGAGGTCGAACACCGTCAGCCCCGCCTTGATCGCCGTGGCGAGCACGTCGAGCCGCGTGTCGACCCCATCGACCCCGACGATGCCGGCCCCGAGGATGCGCCCGTCGTCGGGCGAGAAGAGCAGCTTCAGGTGCATCGCCTGGGTGCCCGGGTAGTACCCGGCGTGCCCGGAGGGGTGCAGCTGGACCCGCTCGAAGGGGATACCGGCGGCCTCGAGCTGACGCTGGTTCGCGCCCGTGCCGCCTGCGACGAGGTCGAACACCTTCACGATCCCGGTGCCCTGGACGGTCCCGAAGGTGGTGTCTCGACCGCACATGTTGTCGGCGACGACCCGGCCCTGGCGGTTCGCGGGGCCGGCCAGCGGGATCAGCCACGGGCCCGGCAGGATGGTGTGCGCCACCTCGACGGCGTCCCCGGCGGCGTAGACGTCCGGCAGGTTCGTGCGCAGATGCTCGTCGACCTTGATGCCGCCCCGGGGACCGAGCTCCACCCCGGCGGCCTCAGCCAGGGTGGTGTTCGGGCGCACGCCGGCGGCGAGCACCACGAGGTCGGTGACCAGCGTGGACCCGTCGGCGAGGGTCACCTCGAGGCGGTCGTCGTCGGTGCGGGCGAAGGAGGAGGCACCGACGCCGAGGTGGAGCGCCACCCCGTTGGCGCGCAGGTGCGCCTCCATGGCCGCGGTGAGCTCACGGTCCAGCGGCGGCATGAGCTGGTCGGCGAGCTCGACGATCGCGACGTCCCGCCCCCGGTGACGGAGGTTCTCCGCCATCTCCAGGCCGATGTAGCCGCCTCCGATCACGACGGCGTGTCTGAGCCGCGCCTTGCCGTCGGCGTCGACCGCGTCCACCGCGGCCTTGATGCCGTCCATGTCGGCCATGCGCCGCAGCACATGGACCCCCGGCAGGTCCACGCCGGGCAGCGGCGGGACGACGGGCACCGCCCCGGGGCACAACGCCAGCCGGTCGTAGGCGACCTCCTCCTCACGGCCAGTCGCCAGCTCCCGCACGCGCACGACGCGCCGCTCGGCATCGAGCGCGACCACCTCGGTGCCCGTGCGGACGTCGAGGTCGAGGGAGGCCCGCAGGCTCTCCGGGGTCTGCAGCAGCAGCTGGTCGCGGTCCTCGATGACCTCACCGATGTGGTACGGCAGCCCGCAGTTGGCGAAGGAGACGAAGGCGTCCTTCTCGAAGACGATGATCTCGGCGTGCTCGTCCAGGCGGCGGGCACGGGCAGCGGTGGACATGCCGGCGGCGACGCCACCGACGACGACGATCCTCACGGGAGCTCCTCACACGACGGGATGCACTCACGCTACGACATCCTCCGGGCGTGCTCCGGTCGATGACCGGGCCGAGCGGCAGGGGCCACCCGGCGCGGGCGGTCAACCGGGCTCGGCACCGGGAGCGTCGGACCCCTTGTCCAGATCGACCTCGACGCGCTCGTCGAGGTGGTCCTCCGCGGCCGGCGGTTCGGAGCCGGACGGGTGCGCCTCCTCGGCGTCGGCGAGGTCACGCTTCGCGCGCTTGACCCCCTGGGAGATCGTGCGCCACAGGTGCTCATCCCCGAGCTCGTCCCGAAGCCCGGAGCGCTTCAGCACGATCCGGGCTCGGTACATGACCCGCACGAGGTACAGGTCGACCCCACGCCGGCGGAGCCGGGCGAGCAGGTGGTGGAGCATGTCGGTGCTGGTGGTGTCCAGCTGCCCGGTGGCCTCGAGGTCGAGGATGAGCGCCCGGATCTCGTCGTGGTCGTCGACCGCGGCGATGACCTGATCCTCGATGACGCTCGCGTTGGCCCAGAACAGCGGGGCGGACAGCCTGAGCAGGAGCAGACCCGGGACGCGTTCGCGCTCCGGGTGCCGCTCGATGGATCCCCAGGCGGCCTTCTCGCCCTCGATCCGGCCCAGCTCCTCCACCTCGACGCGGCTGGCGCGGTAGACGAGGCCGAGCACCGACATCGCGATCGCCACCAGCAGCCCGCTGAGGGTCCCGAGCACGATGACCCCGAGCAGCGCGCCGAGCGCCGCCACGAGATCGTTCTGACGGATGCGCGCGTAGCGGCGCAGCGCGGCCACGTCCAGCAGCCCCCATACCGCGTGGATCACCACGGCGGACAGCACGGCCCGTGGCAGCAGGCCGAGGGAGGGAGCGAGCAGCACGAGCACGCCGAGGCTGAGCGTGGCCGCGACCAGGTTCGTGGCCTGGCTGGTCCCACCGGCCCGCACGACGGCGGCGGTGCGCGACAGGCTGCCGGCGACGCCGAGCCCGCCGGCCAGGCCGGACGCGAGGTTGGCGACCCCGGTCGCGACGAACTCCTGGTCGGCGTCGATGCGCTCGCCGACCTCGGTCGCGAACAACCGCGCCGCGCCGAGGCTCTCCGCGAGCCCGACCAGGGCGAGCCCGGCCGCGGGCACGAGCAGCCCCGTCACGTCCGCCCAGCTCAGCGCAGGCAGCGCCGGGACCGGCAGTCCCCGGGGGACCGTCCCGACCACGGCCACCTCCCGGTCGGCGAGCCCGAGCAGGTACGAGGCGACCAAGGTTCCGGCCACCACGAGCACCTCCCAGGGCAGGGACGGGGCATGACGCGAGCCCACCGCGAGCACGGCCAGGCTGCCGAGGCCGATCACCGCGGTCAGGGGATCGAAGGCGCCGAGGTCGCGGACGATGGCCGCCAGCTCGACGAGGACGGTGCCCCCGTCGGTCGACAGGCCCAGCAGACCCGGCACCTCCCCCACGATGATCACGATCGAGAGCCCGAAGACGAAGCCGGTCACGATCGGCTTGGACAGGAACTCCGCCACCCATCCGGTCCGGAGCAACCCGGCGAGCAGCAGCATGACGCCCGACAGCAGCGCGAGCGCAGCGGTGAGCGCGATCGCCCGGTCCGGGTCACCGCCGGCCTGGCTCGCGACGATCGAGCCGGAGACGACCGAGACGGTGGAGACCGGCCCGACGCTGACGTGCGAGGAGGACCCGAGCAGCGCGTAGGCCACGAGCGCAACCGGGATCGCGTACAGCCCGACCTCGACCGGTACGCCCGCGATGGCGGCGTAGCCCAGCGCCTGCGGGACGACCAGCGCCGTGACGATCGCACCGGCCACCGCGTCCCGCCCGAACCGCTCACGGCGGTAGGCCGGCAGCCACCGGCGCGCCGGCAGCGTCGGTGTGCGCCACCACGAAGACCCGTCCACCAGCCGCCTCCCGCCCGTGTGTCACGCTACCGCGACCGTCCGGTCGGCCGCCGGGGCGCTCGGCGGATGCAGTAGCGTGCCGGGATGGTGGCGGCGCCGTGCTGACGGGCCCGGCGGTGGATCGCGGAGGGTGTGGGATGCAGGCAGCCGTCCAGCTCGTGCTCGAGCGGCGGCGGACAGGGTGGGACACGCTGCTGGGTGCGCTGACCGTCGTCGCCGGCGTGGTCATCCTGGGGCACACGAGCCTCGCCAGCCGGGTCTCGGTGCTGTTCGTCGGCTGGATGCTGCTCGTGGCCGGGATCGTGCTGGCTGGTGCGGCCGCGCTCGGCTGGAGCGACACGGCTCGGCGCTGGAACCTGCTGTTCGGCGTGCTGGTCGGGGTGGTCGGGGCGGGCTTCGTCGCCAACCCCAGGGCCGCGCTGGCGACCCTGACCTGGGTCGCCGGCTCGCTCCTGCTGCTCGCTGGTGTGCTCCGGCTCGTGCTCGCGTTCCAGCCGGGGACACCGACCGGCATCCTGCTCTACGGCGGCACCGTCGAGCTGGTGCTCGGTGCCCTGCTGCTGCTGGCGTGGCCCGGATCGGCCCGGTGGTTCCTGGGGGCCGCGCTCGGCGTCCAACTGGTCGTCGACGGGAGCTCGACGCTGCTGCTGGGGCGCTGGCGGCTCCAGCAGGTCCAGGCGGCGGCGCCGAGCCAGCCCGAGGAGGATGCCGGCTGACCACCCCCGCGGCGGATGGTCGCACGCCGGCCCGCCCACAGCCCCCGCTCGCTCAGGCCACCGCGGCCTCCAGGGCGCGACGCAGCTGGGCACCGACCTCCTCGGCGAGCGCGTCCAGCGCGGCGACGCCCGTGAGGCTCATCATCGCCGCCGGGTCGATCGCGATCAGCTCGCTCCCGCCCTCCGGGTGCGCCCGCACGACCACGTTGCACGGCAGCAACCCGCCGATGGCCGGGTCGACCGCGATGGCATCGTTGGCGTAGGAGGGCTTGCAGGCACCAAGGATGCGGTACGGCGGCACGTCAGCGTCGAGCTTGGACTTCAGGACGCTGGTCACGTCGATCTCGGTGAGCACGCCGAAACCCTCGGCGGCGAGCGCCTCCCGGACGCGAGCGTCAGCGGTCTCAGGATCGTCGGCGGTGCGCTGGCGGAGGACGTAGCGGTCCTGGTGCATGGAAGGTCTCCTCGTCTCGCGTCGCGGGGTCGTGGCGGTGGGCCGTGGCGGTGATCGAGAGCACACGTCTCGACTGCTCGTCTGCTCCCACCAACGCCACCGGTGCACCGGACCTTCCCTCCCCGTCCAGACGCTGGGCCTGTGGGCACGCCCCAGGCTGAGCGCGATCAGGCCCCGCGGGGCCGTCGCCCGCGAGGAACCGGTCGGGTACGGTGAACATGGTCTCATCCCGCGCCAGTTCGACCTCTCCAGCGCGCCTGCATCACCTCACCAGGAGTCCACCCATGGCTGCTGACCAGCCCACCACACGTCCGCCCGTCGTCCTGACCCGGGACGGTCGCGCCTGGATCGAGCAGCGCCTCGAGCGCATCCGGCACCGCCTGATCGACATCGACGAGGACCTCGCCAACGAGCGCACCGAGGAACTGATCACCTCCC
>JBKHDS010000004.1:0-23470 GCA_046541215.1 Nitriliruptoraceae bacterium | reverse complement strand
GCGCGGTCCTGCGCTGCTGGGATGGCCACCACCACCTCGGCGACCCGCAGGGACAGCGCCGGCCCGCCGCGATCGTCGCGCGCGTGAGCCTCGATGCGCTCGATCCGTCGTCCGAGGTCGTAGGCGAGCATGCCGACCAGACCACCGCTGCACGCCGGCAGGTCCGGCTCGGACGGCGCGTGCGGTCCGGCACCCAGCGCGGCGGCGAGGCGGTCGATGGCGGCGAAGGGGTCGGTGCCGAGCCGGAGCATGGGCCGGCCAGCGGCGTGCACGGAGCTCTCGTGGCCGTCGTCGACCAGCCGGAAGGCACCGTGTGGGACGAGGTAGCTCGTGCCGTCCCCGGTGGCGGAGTCGAGCAGGTCGACGGGGGCGAGCGCCCGGACGCACGCGTCGAGGTCGACCCGGCCCGCAGCGTCGCGGGGGAGCTCGGTCACCTCGCGTACCAGCGCCCGTCCGGGCGGCGCCGGCGGGAGCACGCTGGCGCTCACGTGCTCGCGGGGACGCCGTACTTGCGTCGGAAGGCCGCCCCGTCCAGCGCGCTGAGGTCCTCCTCGAGCTCGCGCTGGAAGGCCTCCGCCTGAGCCTCGTCCGAGAAGGTCTGGGCCCACACGAGGTTGCCCGTCGCCGCGACCTGGAGCTGCACGTCCACCATCCACGCCCCGTCGTACCCCCCGCGGCGGCGGGTGAGGACGCGGAAGTCGCGGTGGGGCGGACGGTCCTCGCTCACGGCTCCTCCGCAGGGTCGGGGCGGCTCGGCCAACGTGGTGGCCGGCACGGTAGCGGCACGGGCCGGGCTGGTGCGCTGCGGGTGCACGGCTACCCTCCCGCGACCAGCCCACGCAGCAGGCGATCGGGAGGCCAGGGTGAAGGTCTACACCAAGACCGGCGACGACGGGACCACGGGCCTGCTGTACGGCGGCCGCGTCGACAAGCACGACGTCCGCACGACCGCCTACGGGACCGTGGACGAGACCTGCAGCGCGCTCGGGCTGGCCCGTGCCGAGCTCGACGGTGCGCTCCACGACCTGGTCCTCGAGGTCCAGCGCGAGCTGTTCGTGGTCGGCGCACAGCTCGCCACCCGGGCCGACCACTGGGATTGTCTGGAGGTCGGGGTCAGCCGGGTCGACCAGGCCATGGTCGACGCGCTCGACGCCCGCATCGACGCCTGCGTCGAGCGGCACCCCCTGCCGCAGCACTTCGTCGTCCCCGGCGGGACGCGAGCGGCTGCCGCGCTCGACCTCGCCCGCACGATCTGTCGCCGCGCGGAGCGCTACACCGTGGCGATGGCGCGCGAAGGCATGCTCCCTGACGACGCCCCCGTGCGCTACCTCAACCGCTGCGCCGACTACCTGTACGTGCTGGCTCGCGAGGCGGAGGGGACCCATCTGCCCTCCCGCGAGCCGCGGTGAGCGAGGCGCGGACGCTCGTCGACGACCTCGGGGCCCGGGTCCCGCTCGCCGGCCCGCCCCGGCGGCTCGTCAGCCTCGTGCCGAACCTCTCCGAGCTCCTCGCCCACGTCGGGCTCGGCGACCGGCTCGTCGCCGTGACCGAGTACTGCGTCCTCCCGGCCGACGGGTTCCCCTCGGCACGGCGGGTGCGGGGGACGAAGAACCCGGACGTCGCAGCGATCACCGCGCTGGCACCGGACCTCGTGCTGGCCAACGAGGAGGAGAACCGCGCGCTCGACGTGGAGCGGCTGCGCGCGGCCGGGCTCGCGGTGCACGTCACGCGGGTGCGGTCCCTCGCCGACCTGCCGGCCAGCCTGGCCCGGCTCGCTCAGGTGCTCGACGTCGCCGAGAGGATCGCGGGGCTGCTCGCCGAACTCCGGTCCCTCCCGCCGGCACCGCGCGCCACAGGACCCCGGGTGGCGTGCGCGGTGTGGCGCGACGACCCGCAGCGCGGCGGCGACGACGAGGGCTGGTGGCTGCTCGGTCGGGACACCTACGGCGCGAGCGTCATCGCCGCCGCCGGAGGCGCGCTGGTCCCGGACGACCCCACCGGCCGTTACCCGCGGGCGCCGATGGGTGAGCTGCGGGCGCTCGCGCCGGCGGTCGTGCTGCTGCCCGACGAGCCCTACGCCTTCGGGGCCGTCGACGTCGCCGAGCTCGCGGCCGTGGGCCTGGTCGGCGTCCCGGTCGACGGCCGTGCCCTGTGGTGGTGGGGCCACCGCACCCCCGGAGCCGTGCGCGACCTCACGGCGACGCTCGCGGCGGTGACCGCGGGTCAGTAGGTGTGCTCTGGCCCCGGGTACTCGCCGTCGGCGACCTCGCTCTGGAAGGCCTTGATCGCCATCGCGATCTCCGAGCGCAGATCCGCGTAGGCCTTGACGAAGCGTGGCAGACGTCCGCTGGTCAGCCCGAGCAGATCGTGCCAGACGAGCACCTGCGCGTCGGTCGCGGGTCCGGCTCCGATCCCGATGGTCGGGATCGACACCGCCTCGGTCACCGCCTTGCCGATCGCCTCTGGCACCGCCTCCAGCACGAGGCTGAAGGCGCCGGCGGCCTCGAGCGCCTGGGCATCGGCGAGGATGCGGGCCGCGTCGTCGGCGTCGCGGCCCTGGACGCGGTAGCCGCCGACCTGGTTGACCGACTGCGGGGTGAGGCCGAGGTGGCCCATCACCGGGATGCCGGCACGCACCAGGTGCGCGGTGACCTCCACCATCGGACCGCCACCCTCGAGCTTGACCGCCTGGGCGCCGCCCTCCTTGAGCATCCGCACAGCGGAGGCGAGCGCCTGGGACGGTCCGTCCTGGTAGGTCCCGAAGGGCAGGTCACCCACGACCAGCGACCGGCGCGCCGCCCGGGTGACCGCGCGGGTGTGGTGCAGCATCTCCTCGAGCGTCACCGGCACGGTCGAGTCGTAGCCGAGCACGACCATGCCGAGGCTGTCGCCGACGAGCAGCACCGGGACCCCGAGCTCGTCGAGCAGCGCCGCGCTGGAGGCGTCGTAGGCGGTCACCATGACGAAGCGTTCGCCCCGGGCCTTGGCGGCCGCGAGGTCGTGGATGGTGACGGGCCGCCCGGGGGAGGACGGCACGGACGGAGGGGACGCGTGGACGGACACCTCGGGATCCTTCCTGCCGGCCCGGACGGGTCCAGCGGCGTGAGCGGAGGTGGTCCGTACAGTGTGCCGGGTCCGGACCTCGGCTGCGTCATCGGGCACGCTGCCCGGTGGGGCCGGGCAGGCCAGGACGTGGCAGGAGGTCGCGAGGTGGAGCAGGCTGCGCGCCAGCCCGACCTGGTCGCCTTCCACCACGACGGTCGCGCGGCGCGGGCCACGATCACCCGGCTGTCGCGGGCCGGGGTCGATGGCGGGGACATCGTGCTGCTCGGGCGGGTCGAGGTGGTGACCGCCGGACGCTACGGCGACCGTCAGACCGACCGCGGCGCCAGCCTCGCGCTCGGTGCCCACGTGCTCAAGGGCATGCTGATGGGCCTGCTGCCGGGAGCGGCGTTCGGTGCGCTGCTGCTCGGGGTGACGGCGGGATGGACGCTCACCCCGGTCCTGGCCGGTGCCGGCGGCGGGGGGTTCTTCGGGCTCGCGGTGGGCGCCGTCGGCGGGCTGCTGGTGGCGCCGACCATGGCCACCTCCTGGGAGCGGACCTTCTCACCGCTCGTGCCCGGCGGGGTCGTGATCGGGGTCCGGTGCGACGATGCGCGCAGCTTGCGCCGGGCGTTGCGGGTGCTGCGGGTGAGTGGAGCCCATGACGTCCGTCAGGTCGGTGACCTCGACGACCTGCCGGACGGTCCGCTCGACCCGGATGACCTCGATCCCCCTGCTCCGATGGGCGGGCTCGGATGACCCGCTCCCGGAGCCGAGGTGGTACGCCGGGGGTCATGACTGATCCCCAGCACACGACCGAGCGCCACCGCGAACCGACGACCGAGCGACGCCTCGCGCCGCCGGAGCCCGTCCCCGAGCCGGGCAGGACGGCCGGCCCGCCTCAGCCGGCGCCGCCGCGGTCCGGCTGGAAGCTGCTGGCCGACCCGGTGTTCGGCCCCTTCTTCGCCGGCAAGGCCGTCTCCACCGCGGGCATCTGGGTCCACAACATCGTCGCGGCCATCCTGGCCTGGGAGCTGTCGCGCTCCGCTCTCGTGGTGGGCCTGGTGAGCGTGGCGCAGTTCGGTCCGCAGCTGCTGTTCGCGCCGCTGAGCGGCGCGCACGCCGACCGCGGGGACCGTCGTCTCCAGCTCGTGGTCGGCCGGCTCATCGCCGCCGGTGGCTCGCTGGGGCTCGCCATCTGGGTCGCCCTGGCGGGGGTCGACGGGCTCCCGGGTGCCTGGCCGGTGGTGGCGACGGCGCTGGTCGTCGGCACCGGGTTCGTGGTCGGCGGCCCGGCGATGAACGCGCTGGTGCCCTCGCTCGTCCGGCCCGAGGAGCTGGCAACGGCCATCGCGGTCAACTCGGTCCCCTTCACCGTCGCCCGGGCGGCCGGCCCGGCGCTCGGCGCCGTGCTCGCCACCAGCCTCGGCCCGGCCTCGGCGTTCGCGCTCGCCGGCGCCTCGAACCTGCTGTTCGCGCTGCTGCTCGTGCGACTGCCGATCCAGGGCCGGTCCCACACCGCGGGCCACGGCGACCGCCGCGTGCGAGCGGGGCTCGCCTACCTGCGGAAGGACCGGGCGATCGTGCTGCTGCTCGTCGGGGTCGCGTCGATCGGGCTGGGAGCCGACCCGGTCATCACCTTGACCCCGTCGCTGGCGGCCTCGCTGGGCGGCGAAGCGCGGCTGGTGGGCGTGTTCGCCTCGACCTTCGGCGTCGGTGCCGGGCTCGCCTTCGTCGTCCTCACCCGGTTGCGCGTGCGCTTCGGTCTGGAACGGCTCGCCGTGGCCGGGCTGCTGCTGCTCGCGAGCGGGATGGTCCTCGCCGGGCTGGCCCCGGTCCTCGCCGGCGCGGTGGGCGGCTTCCTCGTCGCGGGGTCGGGGATGACCCTCGCGCTCACCTCGCTCAGCACCCAGCTGCAGGCGCGGCTCCCGGACGAGCTCCGGGGGCGGGTGATGGCGCTGTGGTCGGTGGCCTTCCTCGGCTCCCGTCCCCTCGCGGCCGCCGCGAACGGGGCGCTCGCCGATCTGACCTCGCCGGCGGTGGCGATGCTGGGTGTGGGCGTGCTGGTGGCGCTGACCGCCACGGTCATCCGCCCGGCGAGGCTCGCGGCGCGGCCGGTCCCCTCGAGGGCGGTGCTCAGCCCCGCCAGCCGCTCGTGATCGGGACCCGTCGGTCGCGACCGAAGGCGCGCCCGGTGACCTTCGGGCCGGGTGCTGCCTGGCGGCGCTTGTACTCGGCGCGGTCGATGAGCCGCAGCACGCGCCGGACCACCGCCTCATCGTGCCCGCCCGCGACCAGCTCCTCGACGCCGAGGTCCTCCTCGACGTAGCCGGTGACGAGCGCGTCCAGCACCGCGTAGTCCGGCAGGGAGTCCTGGTCGACCTGGCCGGGCCTGAGCTCCGCCGAGGGCGGCTTGGTGATGGTGGCCTCGGGGATGACCTCGCCAGCGCGGTTGCGCCACCGGGCGAGCTCGTAGACGAGCAGCTTCGGGATGTCCTTCAGCGGCGCGAAGCCCCCGGACATGTCGCCGTACAGGGTCGCGTACCCGACCGCGTACTCCGACTTGTTCCCCGTGGCGAGGACGATCGCCCCCGACTCGTTGGACAACGCCATGAGCGTGAGCCCACGCAGGCGCGACTGCAGGTTCTCGTAGGCGACGCCGGGCTGCCGGCCGTCGGCGCGGTCGAAGCCGGTCACGACGAGGTCGTCGAGCACCTCGGCCATGGCCGCGAGGGGGCGGTCGATGGGCAGCACCTGGTGGACGCTGCCGAGCGCGCGGGCGAGCTGCTCGGCGTCACGCAGCGACCCCGGCGAGGAGTAGGGCGAGGGCAGCGCCACCGTCGTCACCGCCGCCCCGCCCAGCGCGTCGGCAGCCAGCGCCGCCACCACCGCCGAGTCGATCCCACCCGACACCCCGACGATGGCACGGTCGAAACCGTTGTGGTGGCAGTAGTCCGCCGTCGCGCGCCGCAGCGCCGCCCAGACCTCCCCGACCGGGTCGAGCGGCGGCTGGGCACGCCAGGTGATCGGGATCGTCGGCCGGGGCGCCGGTCCGAGGTCGAGATCGGCGATGAGGAGATCGGTCTCGAAGGCGGCCGCCCGAGCGACGACCTCGCCGGCGGCGTCCACCAGGAAGGAGCCGCCGTCGAACACCACCTCGTCCTGCCCACCGACGACGTTGCTGTAGAGCAGCGGGACCCCGTGGGTGCTGGCGTGGTGGCGGGCCCAGCCCTCGCGGTCCTCGCCCTTGCCACGGTGGTACGGCGAGGCGTTCAGGTTCGCGACCACCTCGGCGCCCGCCTCGACGCTGGCGCGGACCGGGCCGTCCTCGGTCCACAGGTCCTCGCAGATGGTGACCCCTACCGGCACCCCGTCCACGTCCACGACGCAGGGGGCGTCGCGCGGGGTGAAGTAGCGCGCCTCGTCGAACACGCCGTAGTTCGGCAGGCGGAGCTTGTCGTAGGTCGCGACCACCCGCCCATCCCGCAGCACGGCCGCGGAGTTGGTCAGATCACGCGTGGCCAGCGCCACGTCCCAGTGGACGGTGTCGGTGGTGTCACGTTCGCCGGCGCCGACGAAGCCCACGATCGCGCTGCACCCGCTCGGCCCGGCGGCAGCCAGCCGGTCCACCGCGGCGAGGTTGGCGGCGACGAACTCGCGCTTGAGGAGCAGATCCTCGGGCGGGTAGCCGGTGATGGTCAGCTCCGTGGCGACGAGCAGTTGCACGCCCTCGGCCGCCGCGGCATGCCAGGCGTCGAGGATCCGTCGGACGTTGCCATCGATATCCCCGACGCGGGCGTCGAGCTGCGCCAGCGCGACCCTCAGCGGCATGGGTCGGACCTCCTCCGGACACGAAACACGGTCGAAACGCGAGATCAACGGCAGAGAAACCGCCGCTTCGTAGCGTCTCGGACCGTACCGGTGGAACCGGGCCCGGTGTCGTGTGCGCGACCCCAACCCCTGCCCGGCCCCCGATCCCACGAGTCGACCTGGAGGACACGGTGAAGCGTCTACTGAAGTTGGGGGTGGTCACGTCCGCGCTGGTGCTCATGCTCGGTGCGCCTGCGTACGCGCAGGACAGCATCAGCGTCGAGGACCTCGCGGTCGGGGCCGTCGTGCTCTACCTGATGCTGGCGACGGTGCTCGTCTTCATCATGCACGCCGGGTTCGCGATGCTCGAGGCGGGCTTCACCCGCTCGAAGAACACCGCGAACATCATCGGCAAGAACCTGATGACGATCTCGCTCGGGATCCTCGTCTACTACGCGATCGGGTGGGGGTTGATGTACGGCTCCCAGGTCGCCGGGCTGTTCGGCACGGACGGGTTCTTCCTGACCACGCCGGCCTACGACACCTCCGGCGGTGGCTACACCCTCGAGATCGACTTCGCCTTCCAGGCGATGTTCGCGGCCACCGCCGCCACGATCGTCTCCGGCGCGGTCGCCGAGCGCATGAAGTTCGGGGCCTACGTCGCGGTCGCGATCGTGATGACCGGCATCATCTACCCGATCGTCGGTGCCTGGACCTGGGGCGGCGGCTGGGTCGCTGAGCAGGGCTTCTACGACTTCGCCGGCTCGACCATCGTGCACATGACCGGTGGTGTCGCCGCGCTCGTCGGGGCGGCCTTCCTCGGCCCCCGGATCGGCAAGTTCGACGCGAAGACCGGCAAGGCCCGCGCGATCCCCGGCCACTCCATCGCGCTCGGGGCGCTGGGCACGCTGCTGCTGTTCTTCGGGTGGTTCGGGTTCAACGGCGGCTCCGTGCTCGCCCTGGACGGTGAAGCGATCGTCTACGTCATCGTCACCACCGCGCTTGCCGGCGCTGCTGGTGGGACCGCCGCGGGCTTCTACACCCGGCTGAAGAACGGCAAGTGGGACGTCGCGATGACCGCGAACGGGATCCTCGCTGGTCTGGTCGGTATCACCGCCGGCGCGGACTCGGTCAGCTTCGCGATGGCCACGCTGGTCGGGCTGCTCGCCGGGGTGCTCGTGGCGCTGTCGGTCCAGTTCCTCGACCGCATCAAGATCGACGACCCGGTCGGTGCGGTCAGCGTCCACGGCACCTGCGGCATCCTCGGCACCCTGTGGGTCGGGCTGGCCGCGACCGAGGGCGGGCTGTTCTTCGGTGGCGGTGCCGAGCTGCTCATCTCCCAGATCGTCGGCATCGTCGGCATCGCGGCCTGGGTGGCGGTCTCCGCGGCGATCCTGTTCGGGGTGCTCAAGGCCATGGGGCAGCTCCGGGTCTCCGAGGAGGAGGAGATCGAGGGCCTCGACGTGCACGAGCACGGTGTGGCCGGCTACCCGGAGCTCGCGCGCAGCTGACCAGGGACCGGGTGATCTCGGGCCGTGGGGACGCGACGTCCTCACGGCCCGAGCCGCGTTCGGGGCCGAACGGCCTTCGAGCGCGGCGAGCCCGCCGACCGGGCGGACACGGGCACTACGCTTGCGGCCGTGTGCTCTCCCGGACGACGGCGCGGGACCGACCGATCCGAGACACCGGGAGCGGGTCAGGATGAGGCTCATGGACAAGCAGCAGGAGTACGTCCTTCGCACCGTCGAGGAGCGGGACATCCGCTTCATCCGGCTGTGGTTCACCGACGTGCTCGGGTTCCTGAAGTCCGTGGCGATCACCGCCGCCGAGCTGGAGAACGCCTTCGGGGAGGGCATGGGCTTCGATGGCTCCGCGATCGACGGGTTCGCTCGGGTGCAGGAAGCCGACATGGTGCTCGTGCCCGATGCCTCGACCTTCCAGGCCCTGCCGTGGCGCCCGGAGTCCCAGGGTGTCGCGCGTATGTTCTGCGACGTCCTCACCCCGGATGGTCAACCCTTCGCCGCGGACCCGCGGCTCGTGCTCAAGCGACAGCTCGAGCGTGCTGCGGACATGGGCTTCACCTTCTACGTCCATCCGGAGATGGAGTTCTTCCTCTTCCGGGGCCCGGACGACCCCACCCCGCTGGACAACGGCTCCTACTTCGACATGACGCCCCTGGACGTCCAGCAGGACTTCCGGCGCCAGACCATCAACACCCTGGAGCGCATGGGCATCAGCGTCGAGTTCTCCCACCACGAGGTCGCCCCGTCCCAGCACGAGATCGACCTGCGCTACGCCGACGCGCTGACCATGGCCGACAACATCATGACCTTCCGGCTCGTGGTGAAGGAGACGGCGCTGCAGCGCGGCATCTACGCCTCCTTCATGCCCAAGCCCATGGAGGAGCATTGGGGCTCGGCGATGCACCTGCACCTGTCGCTCTTCGAGGGCGACCGCAACGCCTTCCACGACCCCGCCGACCCCTACCTGCTCTCGCCGATCGCCCGGTCCTTCACCGCGGGCCTGCTGCGGCACGCCCGCGAGATCACCGCGGTCACGAACCAGTGGGTGAACTCCTACAAGCGTCTGGCCGCGCAGCTGCACGGGCCGCTGCCCTCCGGTGAGGCGCCGGTGTTCGCGACCTGGGGGCACTCCAACCGCAGCGCCCTGATCCGCATCCCGATGCACAAGCCCCGCAAGGGCGCCTCGACCCGCATCGAGTACCGCGCGCCGGATCCGGCCTGCAACCCCTACCTCGCCTTCGCGCTGCTGCTGTCGGCGGGGTTGAAGGGCATCGAGGAGGAGTACGAGCTGCCCGAGGAGAGCGAGGACAACGCCTTCGAGCTGACCGATGCCGAGCGCGCCGCCGACGGCATCGAGCCGCTGCCGGCGAGCCTGGGCGAGGCGGTGCGCATCATGGAGCGCTCCGAGCTGGTGGCCGAGACCCTGGGGGAGCACCTCTTCGAGCACTTCCTGACGAACAAGCGCCAGGAGTGGAACCAGTACAACGCGCACGTGTCCCGGTTCGAGCTCGAGCGCTACCTCCCGGTGCTCTGAGCGGGTCGGGCGTGGAGGCAGCACGCGATCGTGCCCTGCAGGGGCGGCTCGCCCGCGCTGGGCTGGAACCGGAGCATGCCCTCGGCCTGCTGGCCGAGGCCGAACTGCTCGGCGAGGACGGCCCCGACCAGGGGTTCCTGGACGCGCTGTCGGAGGCGGCGGCGCCCCGGGATGCGCTCGCCGCGCTGGCGAGCCTGGCCCGCACCGATCGGGAGCTCTTCGAGCAGGTGCGCGCGACCCCCGACTGGCTCGCCCGGGTCGTGGCCGTCGCGGGGGCGTCCCGGCCGCTGGGCGATCTCATCGGTCGGTACCGCGACGCGGTCGAGGCGTTGCGCACGCTCGACAGCGTCGAGGTGGCAGCGACCGCCCGGGCCGTCGAGTCGGCGGTGCAGGCCGGCGAGGATCTGGCGGCCAAGGCGGCCGGGATCGCCCAGATCCGGCGGCGCGCCACGGCCGACCTCGCCGGCCGGGACCTGACCGGCGCGGCCGAGCTCGAGGAGGTCGGGGCGGAGCTGGCGCGGCTCGCTGAGGGCGTGCTGCAGGGCACGCTCCGGGCCGTCCACGCCGAGGTGGCCGACGGCACGCCGGCCGCACGCATCGCCGTGATCGGGATGGGCAAGCTCGGGGGCTGCGAGCTCAACTACGTCTCCGACGTGGACGTGGTCTTCGTCCACGAGCCGGTGGACGGCGCTCAGGACGTGGAGGCAGCGCGCGAGACCCGGCAGGTGCTGACCACGCTGCTCGAGCTGCTGAACTCCTCGACCACGATGGGACGGGCCTACGACGTCGACCCGACGCTTCGGCCGGAGGGTCGCTCCGGGCCGCTGTCACGGCGCGTCGCCTCCTTCGAGGCGTACTGGCAGCGGTGGGCGAAGACCTGGGAGTTCCAGGCGCTGCTGAAGGCTCGCCCGGTCGCCGGGGATCTCGAGCTCGGCCGCCAGCTGCTCGCGGCCGCCGAGCCCTTCGTGTGGCCGGAGCACCTCGACCCGGAGGTCATCCTCGAGATCCGGCGCATGAAGGGCCGCATCGAGGCCAAGCCGGAGGTGGTCCGCCATCGCGAGCGCCAGCTCAAGCTCGGTCCCGGTGGGATCCGTGACATCGAGTTCACGGTCCAGCTGCTGCAGCTCGTCCACGGTCGTGGGGACCGGTCGCTCAGGGTGCCGGGGACGCTGCCGGCCCTGCGCGCGCTGGCTGCGAACGGCTACGTCGAGGAGGAGGACGCGGAGGCCTTCGCGCAGGCCTACCGGCACCTCAGGACCATCGAGCACCGTCTCCAGCTCGCCCACGAACGACGGACCCACACCCTCCCCGAGGACCCCGAGCGCCAGGAGTGGCTCGCGCGGACCCTCGGCTACCGGGCGCTCAGCGACGAGCCGGCCCGCGCCGCCATGCTGGCCGAGCTCACCCGCGTCCAGTCCCAGGTCTCCGCGCTCCACGCTCGGCTCTTCTACCGCCCGCTGCTCGAGACCTACGCGAGCGTCCCGGCCCGGTCGGCCGGGGTCAGCGTGCCGGGGGAGCGGACCGCCATGGGCGAGGAGGCCGCCACCGAGCGCCTACGCGCGCTCGGGTTCCGCGACGCCGCTGCCGCGCTGCGCGACATCGGGTCGATGACCGGGGGCGTCTCGCGCCGGGCCCGGACCGTCCGGGCCGTCCTCCCGACGGTGCTCCAGGTGCTCCAGGACACCCCCGACCCGGACGCGGGCCTCACCGGTTTCCGACGCCTGGTCGAGGCGCAGAGCGACTCCAGCGAGCTGCTCGCCTACCTCAGGGATCATCCCGACGCCGCCGACCTGGTCGGTCGCGTCCTGGGCACGAGCCCGGTGGCTGGTGAGCTGCTGGTCACCCAGCCGCAGGGGGTGGACTGGCTCCGAGATCCCCGCGTCCTCGAGCAGCCCCGGACCCGAGATGAGCTCGTCCGGCTCGCGGTGGGACGGCTGCACTGGCAGGACACGACCGCGGCGCTGCGCCGGTTCAAGCAGCACGAGCTGCTGCGTATCGTGCTGCGGGATCTTTCCGGTGGCACGACGGTGGGAGGCGTGGGCGAGGAGCTGACCGCCCTCGGCGAGGCCTGCCTGACCGGGGCACTGCGGGACGAACTGCGGCGTCAGGCTCGGGACCGGGGGCTCAGCGGTCCCGACGAGCTGCCGGTCAGCATCGTGATCATCGGGATGGGCAAGCTCGGCGGGCGGGAGCTGCACTACGTCTCCGACCTCGACGTGCTCTTCGTACACGAGGCGGTGCCGGGGGCTGACGAGCGGGAGGCCACCAGCCTGGCGCTCCAGATCGCCGGGAACGTCCTGCGCTCGCTGTCGGCGATCACCGCTGAGGGCACCGCCTTCGAGGTGGACGCCGATCTCCGGCCCGAAGGACGCAACGGTCCGCTGTCGCGGTCGTTCGGCTCCTACGTCGCCTACTGGGAGCGGTGGGCCGAGCCGTGGGAGCACCAGGCGCTGCTGCGCGCCCGCACCGTGGCCGGGGATCGGGACCTCGGGCGTCGTCTGCTCGAACAGGCCGAGCGGTGGGCGTACCCGTCCGAGCCTGATGCCGTGGTGGTGCCGATGCGGCGGATGAAGGCGCGGCTGGAGAAGGAGCGGATCCCGCGCCGTGTCGCCCCCGAGCGCCACCTCAAGCTCGGCCCCGGTGGGCTGTCCGACGTGGAGTGGACGGTCCAGCTCAGCCTGCAGCTGCACGGGGGGCGGGACCCCGGCCTCAGGACCCCTTCGACCATGGCCGCGATCGACCTGCTGCAGGACGCCGGCGTGCTCGAGCATCGCGACGCGACCTGGCTGAGGGACGGGTACCGGTTCCTGTCGCAGCTGCGCAACCGTCTGTACCTGCGCCGGTACCGCGACGTCGACGTGCTGCCCGGGTCGCAGTTGCAGTTGGAGACGCTGGCGCGGTCCATGGGGTACGGACGTGGGGGGTGGCAGGAGCTCGAGAGCGACCGCCGGCGCCACGCCCGCCGCGTGCGAGCGGTGTGCGAGCGCGTCTTCTACGGGCTGTGAGCGTCCCGGATGGTCGTCCTGGGCCGCGGCACCGTAGGCTGCGGGAGGAGGAGGTGGGTGGCGTGTGGCGTGAGGGCTACGTCCGGGGTGGCCAGACCCGCTTCTACGTGCGTGCCCTCGGCTCGCCAGCCTGGCGGGAGCCGGGGGCGAGGCCGACCGCTGAGCCGGCCGATGACCTCGCGTTGCTGCTGCACGGGTGGCCCCAGGACGGCTCCTGCTGGGAGCCGGTCGCGACCCGGCTCGTCGCCGCTGGCTACCGGGTCGTGTGTCCGGACCTGAAGGGGTTCGGGCGCTCCGACACGCCCCGCACCGGGTACGAGCCGAGCGTGCTCGCCGACGAGATCGCGCAGCTCATCCGCGGCCTGCACGCGCGCAAGGCGTTGTTGGTGGGCCACGACTGGGGCGGTGCGGTCGCGCTGGCGACGGCGTTCCGCCACCCGGGTCGGGTCCGAGCGCTGGTGGTGGCGTCCTCTCCCTTCCGGCAGCTGGACCTGACGGTGTCCTGGCATGTCCCGCTGTTCAACCTGCCCCTGCTGCCCCAGCTCGCGTTCCGGGTCGCGGGGCGTCCCCTGACCCGGGCGGCGATCCGTCGGTCCGCGGTGGTGCAGACCCCCTTCGACGAGGCGGCGATGGACCGCTACGCCGATGCGGTGACCGTCGATCCGGCGGCCTGGCTGGCCTACTACCGCACGCTGTCACGTCGTGCCCTGCTCGACTGGGGCGTTCGGAAGGTCCGTCGGCGCGTCCCCTGGCTGGCGCCGCCGCCGCAGCCGCACCGGTTGCGCGTCCCGGCGATCGTGCTGTGGGGCCAGGAGGACCGGGTCACCGCCTTCCACCTCGCTGGTCGGGTCGCGCACGACCTCGACGCGCGCCTGGTCGCGATCCCCGGTGTCGGACACCTCGTCCACGAGGAGGCGCCGGACGTGGTCGCCGACGCGATCCTGGAGCTTGCCGGGCCAGGGCCCCTGGAGCCGATCGTGGTCGCGGACCCACACCGCGCGCGGTGACGGGGCTGCCTGCGGCGGTGGTGTTCGACTGCGACGGCACGCTCGCGGACACCGAGTCCATCTCCGACCGTGCCTGGTCGGACGTGCTCGCGACCTACGGCTACGCCCTGACCCGGGAGGACTCCCTCGCCACCGTCGGGCTGCCGTACCCGCAGGTGTTCGCCTACTTCGCGGCGAAGGTGCCGCTCGGCGATCCGGCGGCGTTCCGGACGGCGGTCCGCGCCCGCTTCCGTTCCCGGTTCGCGACCGAGCTCGTCCTCTTCGACGACGCCGTCGGACTGCTGCGGACCCTCGTGGGACACGGCGTGCCGGTAGCGGTCGCCTCCTCCTCGAGCCGCGCCCACGTCGAGCGGGTCCTCGCGCGCGCCGGCATCGATGGTCTCGTCCCGGTGATCGTCGGCAGCGAGGACGTGACCCGGCACAAGCCCCACCCCGAGCCCTACCTGGCCGCCGTGGCCGCGCTCGGTGCGCCACCGGGACGCAGCGCCGCGATCGAGGACACCGCGGTGGGCGTGGCCAGCGCCCGCAGCGCGGGGCTGTACACGGTCGCGGTCGTCCGCGGTCACGTCCCGGCCGCTGACCTCGAGGACGCCGACCGCCAGGTCGCTACCGTCTCGCTGCGCGATCTCAAGGACGGCCCATGGACGCGTTGATCGGACCGGACGTCGACCTCGCCCTGCTGCTGTTGCGGGTGCTGGTGGGGGTGACCTTCTCCCTGCACGGCTTCCAGAAGCTGCTCGGCTGGTTCGGCGGCGGGGGGCTGGATGGCACCGCAGCGTGGTTCCGCGGGCTCGGGTTCGGTGATGGCCGCAGCGCCGCGGTGCTCGCCGGTACCGGCGAGGTCGCCGGCGGTCTGGGGCTCGCGCTCGGCCTGCTCACCCCGCTCAGCGCCATGGCCGTGGTCGGGACCATGACCACCGCAGCGTTGGTGAACCGGGCCGAGGCGGGGTTCTGGTCGGTGAACAAGGGGTGGGAGCTGAACGGCTACCTCATCGTCGTCGCGGCCACGCTCGCGGTCGCCGGGCCCGGTGCCTACTCCCTCGACCACCTGCTCGGGTTGCAGCGGTGGGTGGGTCCGTTGCCGGGCGGGGCGGCGGTGCTTGCCGGCGTGCTCGGCGGCTGGGCACGCTGGGCGACGCGCCGTCCGCCGACCGGCTGAACGGGCTGTCGGCGGCCGTCGGCGGCACAGCGCGGCGCCGACGAACGGCGGAGCCGGTGCGGCCGGTGGGCCGGGTTCAGGCGTCCGGGCCAGCGAGCACCTCGGCGAGGAAGCCGAGCTCCGCTCGGATCCGGTGCGAGCCACCGCCGTCGTGGCCGTCGAAGGGGTAGGCCAGCACCCGAGAGGGGCCCGCGAGGTGGTTGGCGGCCGCGTACACCGTCGACGGCGGGCAGATGGTGTCGGCCAGGCCGGCGGTGACCAGCGCCGGGGCGTCGACCCTCCGGGCGTGGTTGACCACGTCGTGGAACGCGAGCGTGGCGAACATGCGGTCCACGTGATCGGGGTGGGCGTTCGCGTAGCTCGCCAGCTCCGCGTAGGGCGGCTCATCGGTCAGGTCCACCGCCCGGCGGATGTGGGCGAGGAACGGGACGGCGGCGACCACGGCGGCGACCGCAGTGCCGGCGAGGTGGGCGGCGGCGAGCGCGAGCCCCCCGCCCTGGCTCACGCCGGCGACCGCGATCCGGTGCGGGTCGATGGCGGGGTGGGTGAGGGCGACGTCGACGGCCCGGGCGGCGTCGATGAACAGCCGGGTCAGGTAGGCGGTCTCCGGGGCGAGGATGCCCCGGGTCAGGTAGCCCGGGGTGGCAGGTTGGCCGAGGTCGCCCGGGTCGGCGGTGCACCCCTCGGTGGAGCTCGACCCCTGGCCGCGGCTGTCCATGATGAGGTGGGCGTAGCCAGCTGCGGACCACACGAGGCGGTCGTGGGGTAGGCCCCGGCCACCCCCGTAGCTGGCGAACTCCACGACCGCTGGTCGTGGCGCCGAGGCCCCGATCGGGAGCAGCAGCCAGGCGGCGATCTCGGCCCCGCCATGGCCGCGGAAGCGCACGTCGTGGACCTCCACGGTCCGCAGCTTCGCCTCCACCCGCGTCGAGCGGACGCCGAGATCCCAGGCCCGGGCCGCGGCGAGCTGGTCGGCCCAGAAGGCGTCGAAGGTGGGCGGCTCGGCAACCACCGGCCGGTAGCGCTCGAGCTCGTGGCGTGGCAGGTCGCTCAGCATCGGGGGCCTCGCATCGGGGGGTCGGTCGGGGCGGTCAGCTGAGCACCCGGTCCTTGCCCTGGTGCTTCGCCCGGTACAGCTCCCGGTCGGCACGTGCCAGCAGCTCGAGCAGGTCGGTGCTCGCGGCGGCCGTGGTGGCGACCCCGATCGAGGTGGTCACCGCGAGATCGGGGTGGACCGCCTCCCACGCGATCTCCCGGATGCGGCGGCGCAGCTGGTCGGCCGCCTGCACCGCCGCCGCGAGCTCGGTGTCCGGGAACGCGACGGCGAACTCCTCACCGCCGTAGCGGCTGGCAAGGTCGCCGGACCGGGTGTGCTCGCGCAGCACCGCGGCGACGCGACGCAGCACCTCGTCACCGATCGGGTGCCCGAAGCGGTCGTTGATCTGCTTGAAGTCGTCGAGGTCGAGCAGGGCGACGCTCACCGGTCGCCCGTCGCGGCGGGCCACGCGCAGCAGCTCGGTGACCTCACGGTCGAAGGCCCGTCGGTTGCGCAAGCCCGTCAGCTCGTCGGTCGCGCTCTCCTGCTCGGCGCGAGCGAGCTGGTAGGAGACCTGCAGGGCGTGGAGGCGCTCGGTGGATCGTTCGTCGAACCGGCGCCGCTCCGCCTCGTGGTACCGGCGGAACCAGGCCAGCGCACCGGCGTGGTCCCCGAAGGCCTCGTGCACGTCGGCGAGCGCGAGACACGCCTCGGCGAGCTCTCCGGCCGTGCGCAGCCGCTCCGCGTCCGCAGCGGCCCGGCGTAGCAGGTCGAGCGCCTCGTCGACGCGCTGCTGACGGGCACGGACGCGGCCGAGGAGGGTCGCCGTCTCACACGCCCCGAGCACGTCCGCGATCTCGCGCTTGATGGCGAGCGCCTCCTCGAAGCAGGTGGCGGCTGCCTCGAGCTCGTCCTGGTCCCGGTGGACGATGCCGAGGTTCGTGATCGCCATCGCCAGGCCCCGCAGGTTGCCGAGCCCCGCCCAGGCGGCACGAGCGAGCTCGAGCTGCTCGCGCGCCTCGGCGTAGCGGGCCCGATCGGTCAGGACCTTCGCGAGGTTGTTGCGCGCGGCAGCGACGCCATCGGTGTCGTCGAGGCGCTGCCGCCGTGCCAGGGCGGTGCGGTAGGCACGCTCCGCTTCGTCGAGATCACCGCGGTGGTAGAAGACGATGCCGAGGTTGTTCTCCACGTCCGAGCGGCCCTGCTCGTCGTCGATCAGCTCCCGCAGCTCGAGCGCAGCCAGGAGCTGCGCGACGGCCTCGTCGTGCTGGCCGAGGTAGATGTGGACCGTGCCCAGATCCTGGTGCGCCGCTGCTCGTTCGGCCCGGCGCACCGAGGGCAACAGTTCCAGTGCCTCGGTGAGGCAGCGCAGCGCCTCGCCGTAGCCACTGAGCCGCCACCGGCAGGACCCCTCGAGCAGCAGCAGCCGTGCCCGCTGCTCGTCCTCGACCTCGTCGGCGTCGGCCAGCTCGGCGGCGAGGCTCTCGGCCACGGTCAGCGCGGCCAGCGGATCGGTACGACGCTGATCCCATGCCGCGGCGAACCGCACGTCGAAGCTCGCATCCAGACCGGTCATGCGCCCCACGCTAGCGGTCACCTCGGTGCCGATGGCAGCAGGGAGGACGCCGGGGCGCCCTCCCTGCCAGGATGTCGCGTCAGGACCTAGATGTCGTAGTAGAGCTGGAACTCGTGCGGGTGCGGACGGAGCCCCACCTGCGCGACCTCCTCGTCCATCTTGTACGCCACGTAGGTCTCGAGCAGGTCCTCGGTGAAGACGTCACCCTCGAGCAGGAACTCGTGGTCGTCCTCGATGCCTGCGAGCGCCTCCTCGAGGCTCCGCGGCACGCTCGGGAGGTTGAGCAGTTCCTCGGGCGGCAGATCGTAGATGTCCTTGTCGACCGGGTCCGGCGGCTCGATCCGGTTCTTGACCCCGTCCAGACCGGCCATCAGCATCGCCGAGAAGGCGAGGTAGGGGTTGCAGGACGGGTCCGGGACGCGGAACTCGATCCGCTTCGCCTTCGGGTTGTCCCCCGACACCGGGATCCGCACGGCGGCGGAGCGGTTGCGCGCGGAGTAGACGAGGTTGACCGGGGCCTCGTAGCCCGGCACCAGTCGCCGGTAGGAGTTGGTGGTGGGGTTGGAGAAGGCGAGCACCGTGGGTGCGTGCTTGAGCAGGCCGCCGATGTACCACCGGGCGATATCGGAGATCTGGCCGTAGCCGGCCTCGTCGTAGAAGAGCGGCTCGCCGTCCTTCCACAGCGACTGGTGGGTGTGCATGCCCGAGCCGTTGTCGCCGAAGATCGGCTTCGGCATGAACGTGACGGTCTTGCCGGCCGCCCAGGCGGTGTTCTTGATGACGTACTTGAACGTCATCAGCTTGTCCGCGATGGACTCGATGTCGTCGAACCGGATGTCGATCTCGCCCTGCCCGGGCGCGCCGACCTCGTGGTGCTGGACCTCGACGGGGATCCCGAAGGCCTCCAGCTGCGCGGTCATCTCCGAGCGCAGATCCTGGTAGTGGTCCATCGGTGGGGTCGGGAAGTAACCCTGCTTGGTGCGCGGCTTGTAGCCGAGGTTGCCGAAGCCATCATCGTCCGAGCCGGTGGTCCAGGGGCCCTCGACCGAGTCGATGGCGAAGAACGAGTGGTGCGGGTCACCCTGGAACCGGATGGAGTCGAAGATGAAGAACTCCGCCTCGGGACCCATGTAGACGGTGTCGGCGATGCCGGTCGAGCGCAGGTAGGCGGCGGCCTTGCGCACGATGTTGCGGGGGTCGCGCGAGTAGGCCTCGCCGGTGATGGCGTCGTGCACGTGGCAGTAGACCATCAGCGTCTTGCGATCGCGGAACCGGTCCTCCTGGATGGTGGAGACGTCCGGGATCAGCAGCATGTCGGATTCCTGGATGCCCTGGAACCCGCGGACCGAGCTGCCGTCGAAGTACAGGCCGTCGGTGAACACGCTCTCCGATACGGCGGAGGCGGGGACGGAGAAGTGCTGCACGAGACCTGGAAGGTCGACGAACCGGAGGTCCAGGAACTCGTAGCCCTCGGACTCGATGAGCGCGAGGACGTCCGCAGCGGACTGTGGTGAGCTACCCAACTTCTCGCTCCTTGTGTGGATGGATCGGGATCCCACCGGTCGAGACCGGTGGTGCAGGTGGGCGAGGCGCCCAGCACCGACGCGACCGGACGACCCCCGGTGAGGGCACCGAAGCGCTCTCGCCCGCGGCGTCACAGCCGCGGTTGGGACTCGATGGGGCGCCTCGCCCGTCCGTCTGGCAGGCACGCGCGTGCGCTGACCAGGTCGGTCCTGCGGGCCGGACGCTAGGAGCGGTGGGTTCCCCGGGTCTTTCCCCCCGGTTTCGGGCGTGTTACGTGCCAGCATGTCCGGTCGCTGGAGACGGCTGCCACGGCCGCGTCGCTAGCATCGCGTGGACCCCGCTGTCGCCGTCCGGGAGCTGCTGTCGATGACCGGTCTGCTCGCACAGGACGGGGAGAGCCAGGAACCGGGGCTCGAGATCACCGAGCCCGTGCGGCCGCTGACCGAGCTCCTCGAGAACTGGTTCGGGGACGGGCCACTCGTGACGTTGCTGGCCGGCAGCCTCGACGTGCTCGTGCAGATCGTGCTCATCCTGATGCTCGGGTTGCTGGCGTCCTACCTCGTCCAGCGCGGGATCCGCAGGGCGGTGGCCGCCGCGAGCGATCCGACCCTGTCCGCGCTCGGGCGTCGCCGGCTCGGCTTCGACGCGCTCGACGAGGGCCGGGTGCCGTCGGTGCGCCGCGTCCAGCGGGCGGAGGCGCTCGGTGCCCTGGCCTCCAGCGTGCTGCGTGTCGTCATCTGGGCCATCGCGATCCTGATCCTGCTCTCGACCGCCTTCGGGATCAGCCTCGCGCCGCTGATCGCGGGTGCGGGCATCCTCGGCATCGCCCTCGGGTTCGGTGCGCAGGGGCTCGTCAGCGACTTCCTGGCCGGCATCTTCATGCTGGCCGAGGACCAGTTCGGGGTCGGAGACATCGTCGACGTCGGCGACGCGTCCGGGGTGGTCGAGGGGGTGTCGCTGCGCACGACCCGTATCCGCGACGTGACCGGCACGCTGTGGCACGTCCCCAACGGGCAGATCCTGCGCGTCGGGAACATGAGCCAGGAGTGGGCGCGCGCTCTGCTCGACGTCGGGGTCGCCTACGGCACCGACATCGATGCGGCCAGCGACCTGATCCTCACCATCGCCTGCGACATGGCGCACGAGGAGGAGTACGAGGAGATCTTCCTCGACGTGCCGGAGATCTGGGGTGTGGAGAACCTCGCCCCCGACAGCGTGGAGCTCCGGCTGGTGATCAAGACCCAGCCCGGCCAGCAGTGGGCGATCGCACGCGAGCTGCGGCGTCGCATCAAGAACGCCTTCGACGCCGCCGAGGTCGAGATCCCCTTCCCGCAGCGCACGATATGGCTGCGCACCGAGCAGGCGGTCGCGCTCGGCGGGGCTGAGGCCGACCCCTTCGAACTACCTGCGACCGACCAGCACGCACAGGAGCGAGGCCGCGAGGCCGCGCACAAGGGCGACACCTCACCCCCGCCCGCGGACCTCGACGAAGCGCTGCCCGACGAGGACGACTGAGCGGCTCAGCCCGGTTTGACGGGCTGCACCCGGCGGCTCAGCTCGCTGCTCCGCCACCGGGCTGGCCGGGGGAGGGCTTCCAGGCCTGCGCGTCGATGGCCTGCTGGCCGGCGTGGTAGCTGGAGCGCACCATCGGTCCAGCCTCGACGTGGGCGAAGCCCAGCTCGTCCTCGCCGTACCGGCGGAAGCTGGCGAAGGTGTCGGGGGTGACGTAGCGCTCGAGCTTGAGGTGCTGGTCGGAGGGCTGCAGGTACTGGCCGATGGTCAAGGTGTCCACCCCGGCCGCGCGCAGGTCCCGCATGCACGCGCGCACCTCTTCGTCGGTCTCGCCCATCCCGACGATGAGGTTGGACTTCACCGCGGTGGTGGCCGGGAACCGGTCCCGCGCCAGCGCGAGGAACTCGAGCCCGCGGTCGTAGTCGAAGGCCGGCCGGATGATCGGGAAGAGCCGTCGCGTGGTCTCGAGGTTGAAGGCGAAGACGTCCGGCTCGGCCGCGATGACCTGCTCGAGCGCGAGCCGTCCCTTGCCCGGGTCGTTGCCGTAGCCGAAGTCGCTCGGCAGCACCTCGACCCCCACGTCGGGCGTGCGGGCACGGATCTGGCGGATCGTCTCCGCGACGAGCCACGCGCCGCCGTCGTCCAGGTCGTCGCGGGCCACCATGGTCACCACCGCGAACCGCAGGCCGAGGTGCTCGACCGCCTCGGCGACGCGGCGCGGCTCGTCGATGTCGTAGCCCTTGGGCTTGCCGGTCTTGATCTGGCAGAACCCGCACCGGCGGGTGCAGTCCTCCCCGCCGATGAGGAAGGTCGCCTCCCGCATCTCCCAGCACTCGTACATGTTCGGGCACGCTGCCTGGGCACAGACGGTGTTGAGCTCGAGCCCCTCCATGAGCTTGGTCACGTCGCGGAAGTTCTCGCCGAAGCTCGCCTTGACCTTCAGCCACTCGGGCTTGCGCCCCTCCGGCCGGGAGGTCTCGATGGTCCTGCGGACCACCCCGGCGCGCTGGGTGCGTTCGCGCGTCAGGCCGTTCGGCAGGACGCTCAGGGTGCGGGCGCCGGCCGGGATGACCGGTTCACGGGTGGAGCTCACGCAGACCGCCTTCGGGGCTGGGATCGATGGTCGGGCACCAACGCGTCCGGATCGAGGCCGGTCGCGGGGCCGTCGCCGAGGGTAGCGGCGAACACCTCACCGAAGGCGGCGACAACGAGGTCGCTGACCGCGGCGATCGAGGCCGTCACGCCGAGGCTCGCCAGGGAGCACACGCCGCGATCAGCGATGCCGCAGGGCACGATCCCGGCGAAGTCCTCGAGCACCGGGTCGACGTTCAACGCGAACCCGTGGGAGGTCACGCCACCGCTGGCGACGCGCACGCCGATCGCTGCGATCTTCTCCTCACCGACCCAGACGCCGGTCAGGCCCGCGATGCGTCGGGCCGGGACGCCCAGGGCGGCCAGGGCCCGCAGCAGGACCTCCTCGAGGGCGCGGACGTAGTCGACGACGTCGCGGGTGCCCGCCAGCCGCAGCACGGGGTAGCCGACCAGTTGGCCGGGGCCGTGGTAGGTGATGTCCCCGCCCCGGTCGACCTCCACCACCTCGATGCCGCGCGCCGCCAGGGCATCGGCCTCCAGCAGGAGGTTGGCGTGGTCGGCGCGGCGGCCGAGGGTGTAGACGGGCGGGTGCTCGAGCAGCAGCAGGGTGTCACGGCCGCGGTCCGACTGCCGGTCGGCGACGAGACGACGTTGCAGGTCCCAGGCCTCGCGGTAGGGGACCCGGCCGAGCCGCTGGACCTCCAGGGGTGCGGTCCGATCACGCCTGAGCTGCGGGCCGCGATGAGCGACGTGCCCGGGCCGGTCGCTCGGCGCGCCCTCGGGGCGTGTCGACGGCGGCCGGACCGGGGCAGGGTCGCTCACACGCCGAGCTCGCCGGAGAAGTCGTGGGTCTCGAGCACGTACTTCAGGTCCTGCAGGAACCGTGCCGCGTCCGCACCGTCCACCATGCGGTGGTCGTAGGACAGGCACAGGTAGCTCATCCAGCGGATCGCGATCGAGTCGCCGTAGGCGTCGGTGACCACCACCGGCCGCTTCTCGATCGCGGCCGTGGCGAGGATGGCGACCTCCGGCGGGTTGAGGATCGGGGTGTCGAACAGGGTCCCGACCGAGCCGGTGTTGGTGATGGTGAAGGTCCCGCCGCTGATCTCGTCGGGCTGGAGCTTCTTCGTGCGCGCCCGCTTGGCCACGTCCGCGATCCGGGACGCGAGCCCCGCGACCGTGAGGTCCTGCGCGTCCTTGAGGTTGGGCACGAGCAGGCCGCGCTCGGTATCGACCGCGAGACCGAGGTTGATGTTGCGGTGGAAGGTGACCGTGCCGGCCTCGGTGTCCATCTGGGAGTTCATGACCGGGTGACGCGGGAGCACCATGCACACGGCCCGGGCGATCATGGGCAGCGGCGACAGGCTCGCGCCGTGGGTCGCCTTGAAGGCGTCCTTGCGGGCGGCGCGCAGGTTCATGATCGCGGTCATGTCGACCTCGACCGCCGCGGTCAGCTGTGCGGTGCTCTGGAGCGACTCCATCATCGACCGGGCGATGGCCTTGCGGACCCGGCTGAGCTCCTGGGTCACCTGACGCTCGCCGCCGAACTCGACCTGGGTCGGGGAGGCCGGCGGCCGGCCACGCTCGGTGGGCGGTGCGACCACCACGGGTGCCGGGACCACCGACCCGGGCGCGGGTGCGGCGGCCGCT
>JBKHDS010000003.1:0-25450 GCA_046541215.1 Nitriliruptoraceae bacterium | reverse complement strand
CCCTCGTACATGGACGCATCCTTGGTCAACGGCGCGGCAGCGTAGCGACCAGGCTGGTCACGACCCCGGGGTCGGCGGCTGCTCGCTCAGCAGCTCCGCGTCCAGCTCGCGCTCCAGCAGCGCGTCGAGCTCGTCAGCAGAGGTGGCCGTGGAGGAGGCCTCGGCTTCCCGGACCTCGGCCGCCTCGTCCTCGCCGGCCGACCCCGCCTGCGCGGACGCTGGATCGTCGAGGACCGGCGTGCGCGCATCCGCCGGGGTGACCATCGGCGGCTGGGGGCGTCGGTCCCGCGGCGTGCCCTCCACCTCGATGTCGACCCGGACCTTGAGCCCACAGGAGCGTTCGACCGCGGCGACCACCGCAGCGGAAAGCTCCCCACCCCGCGCCTGGACCGCGTGGAAGGAGCCGTAACGCGGCGCGTACCTCAGCGTGAGGATGTTGCTCTGGAGCGCCACGGGCACCGCCGGCTCGAAGATGGCGTGGTAGCGGCGGGAGGTCTGCTTGATCAGCTCGAGGATCGCGTCCCAGTTGGCGCGCACGGGCTGGAGCGGATCGTCCCGGTCCGGTCCGGCGGTGGCGGCCGGCTCGGGCACCGGCTCCGGGTCGGGCTCCGGCTCGGGCACCGGCTCCGGCTCGGGCACCGGCTCCGGATCGGGCTCCGGCTCGGGCACGGGCTCCGGCACGGGCTCCGGCTCAGGTTCCGGCACCGGCTCCGGCTCGGGTTCCGGGACGGGCTCCGGCTCGGGTTCCGGGTGGGGCTGCGGCTCGGGTTCCGGGTGGGGCTGCGGCTCGGGCGCCGGCGCCGGCTCGACCGCGGGCTCGGCCACTGCCGCCGGTCCAGGTTCCGAGGCCACCGCCACCTCTGACGCCGGGGAGGTCACGGCCTGCTCCGTCTCGGCGGGAGGCACCTGCTCGACGAGGCGGACGGGGGGCGCGACCTCGAGCGCGGCCACCCGTTCCGCGAGCTCGGCCACCTCCGCGTCCTCCGATGGCACCGCCAGGCGCGACAGCGCGAGCTCCAGCGGGAGACGCGGCGTCCCCTGCCGCTGCTCCACCACCGTCGCGGCGAGCAGATCGACCGCGCGCAGCAGCCGCGCCGCGGACAGCCGGGCGGCCTGCTCGCGCAGCCGGGCGCGGTGCTCCTCGGTGGCGTCCACGAGGTCGGGATCGTCCGGGGCGACCTGCAGGACCAGCAGATCACGCGCGTGCTGGACCAGGTCCAGGGTGAAGCGGCGCAGGTCGTGGCCATCGTCCAGCAAGGTCTGCACCAGGCGCAGCAGCCCCGCGAGATCGCGCTCCGCGAGCCGATCGATGACCTCGAACAGGCGCTCGGCCGGACTCGCGCCGAGCGTCTGCTCCACCGCGACGGCGGTGACCTCCCTGCCCGCGAAGGACAGCACCTGCTCGAGCACAGACAAGGTGTCACGGACCGAGCCGTCCCCGGCACGAACGACCGCGTCGACGGCAGCCGGCTCGATCGTGTAGCCCTCCGCGGCGCAGATGCTGCGGACGTGGGCCGCCACGCTCGTCGCGGCGACCCGGCGCAGGTCGAGGCGCTGGACCCGGGACAGGATCGTCGGGATGACCTTCTGCGGATCCGTCGTCGCCATCGCGAACAGGACGTGCGCGGGGGGCTCCTCGATCAGCTTCAGCAGCGCGTTGAACGCCGCGGTCGAGGCCATGTGGACCTCGTCGAGGATGTAGACCTTCCGGCGCGCCTGGGCGGGCGCGAAGAGCGCTCGGTCGCGCAGTTCGCGAGCGTCGTCGACGCCGCCGTGGGAGGCCATGTCGAGCTCGACGACGTCCACCGAGCGACCCGAGGTGATCGCGACGCACGGTTCGCAGGTGCCGCAGGGGGACGGGGTCGGCCCGTGCTCGCAGTTGATGGCCGCGGCCAGGATCCTCGCCGTCGAGGTCTTGCCCGTCCCCCGTGGCCCGGTGAACAGGTAGGCGTGCGAGAGCCGGTCCTCCTCGAGCGCGTTGACCAGCGTCCGGGTCACGTGCTCCTGCCCGACCACCTCGTCGAAGGTGCGCGGGCGGTAGCGGCGGTACAGCGAGACGTACGCCACCTCGGCCTCCCTGACGACGACCTGACCTTGGACCCGGCCACCGTAGCCCCACGTCGTGACCGGTCGGCGACCGTCGGTACCGACCGGGGACAGCGAAGGCCGGGCCGTCCCCGACGGTTCCAGGCGACGGGCGCCCGTGATCGGCACCCGCCCGAGAACGGCTTAGGGCTGCTGCCTCTCGGCCCTGACCCGGTTCACCGGAGGACGTCACCGGCGGACGCCCGTCACCTCGATCCGTCGAGGCCGAGCCCGGCCTCGCTCGCGACCGTACCAACCGAGCCCGTACCCTGCCGTCGCGGCGCCTGCCGCGCCCCTCACCCTCGCAACCTCGCCGACCGGCCAACGGCGGCGGTGCCCGTGGCCCAGGAACATGCCGTGACGACCCCCGCCGCACCTCGGCTGTCCCTCCGCGCTCCGGGCGTCGTGCTCTTCCTCGCCTTCGTCGACGTGTTCGCGCTGCTGCCGACGGTGGCGCCGCACGTGGCCTCGCTCGGGGCGGGTGCGGCCGGGATCGGGCTCGCGGTCGGGGCGTACTCCGCGGCGAACCTGCCCGCCAACATCGTCGGCGGCATCCTCGTCGATCGGTACGGGCGACGTCGGATCACGATCATCGGGATGGTCGCGGCGGCGATCACCGTGGCCGCCTACGCGGCGGCGACCTCGGTGGGGATGTTCCTGCTGGTGCGGCTCCTGCACGGTGTCGCTGGCGGGATCCTGGTGCCGGCGGTGTTCGCCGCCGCGGGTGACCGTGCCCAGCGTGGCGCCGAGGGGCGCGCGTTCGGTCGACTCGGCGCGGTCATCGGCTCCGCCGCGGTCGTCGCCCCGGCGACCGCCGGTGTGGTCCGGCAAGCGGTCGGCACCGACGCGGTCTTCCTCGGCGTCGCCCTCCTGCTCCTGCTCGGCGCGGTGATCGCCGCGGTCGCGGTGACGGACGCCCCCGAGGTCGCTCGTCCCACCACCGGCGACCGGCACGCCCGCCCCCGGGCGATGCGGGCCCTGCTGCGGCTCGCGCCGATCCGTCGCGCGCTGCTCGGGACGGTCAGCCTGACGGCCGCCGTCGGTGTCCTGGCCGGGTTCCTGCCCGGCACCGCCGAGGCACTGGGTGCACCGGCCTCGGCGGTCGGCGGGCTGTTCACCGCCTACGCCCTCGTGGCCGCCGCGCTGATGCTGTCCCCCGTCGCGGGCCGGGTGGACCGTGGCGGCGCCGACGGGCCGCTGGCGCTCGGGCTCGCGACCCTCGGGGTGTCGCTGCTGCTGCTAGCGGTGGCCCCCAGCCTCACCGTCGCCGTGGCCGGCAGCGCGCTGTTCGGCGCCGGCTACGGCCTCATCTTCCCCGCGGTGACCGCCGCGACCTCCGCGAGCTCCACCGTCGAGACCCGCGGCCGCGCCTTCGGACTGTTCAACGTGGCCTTCAGCATCGGCCTGGCGCTGGGGCCACCCCTCATCGGGGGGTTGACGGCGGCCATCCCCACGCTCGACCCGTTCCTGCCGACCGGCGTCCTGACCCTCGGCGCGGCCGTCGCCATCGCGCTCGCCGCGCGGCGAGGTGCGGACGTGGTCCACGTCGACGAGGTGCTCGACCACGACGGCCGACCCGACGGTGTCGAGGACACCCCACAGGTCACCTGAGCGGGAGCGCCACCACCGACTCCCCACGTTCCGTGCTCGGGTCGATACGGGACGTAGAAGCGCCTCCCGCGCCAGAGGATGTCGCCCGCTACGTCGCCACGCTCCGTGGTCGTAGCGTCAGGTGGGAGGCCCGCGCGCGACCTCCTGCGGGAGGTCGATAGCGTGAGCGACGGTCCCTATCCGAGCGCCCCGACTCCACCGCCGCCGGGTGGCGGCACGCCGCCACCACCGCCAGGCGGTGGCTACCCGCAGCCCCCCGCCGGTGGGGCACCCCCCGGCTCCGGCGCACCACCACCCGCCGGAAGCGGCGGTGCCGGTGGCGACTCGGGAGGATCGGACGGGGGGATGAAGGCGCTCGTGGCCGTCCTGGGCGTGGTCGCCGTCGTCGCCCTCGGCGTCGTCGGTTTCCTGCTGCTGCGCGGCGGGCCCGACCTGGAGATCCGGCTCGAACCGGTCGCGGTCACGACCCCGGACCCCTTCACCTCCAGCGTGGCACGGTCGGAGGCTCCGCTCCAACAGGCGATCCAGGTCCCGGCCGCGACGATCGAGTCGCTACCTGCGCCACCAGCCCGCACCGTCGCCGCGGAGTTCGAGGAGCCGGGTCCCCCACCGCCTGCGCCACGGCGCGTCGCCGGCTCGCTGCCCGGGCTGTACGGCGGTACCCGGGACGAGACCTCCTGCGACCCGGAGGGGCTGGTCAGCTTCCTCGAGTCGGAACCCGACAAGGCCGCAGCGTGGGCCGAGGTCCTCGGCATCACCCCGAGCGAGATCCGTGAGTACGTCGACACGCTGACCCCCGTGGTGCTCACCCGCGACACGCGCGTGACCAACCACGACTACCGCGACGGCGAGGCACCGTCGCTGCAGTCGGTGCTGCAGGCCGGGACCGCCGTGCTCGTCGACGCCCGCGGGGTTCCGCGCGTCAAGTGCGGCTGCGGGAACCCGCTGCTGCCGCCCGCGGTCATCGACCAGGACCTCGAGGTCGGCTGGCGGGGTGACACGTGGCCCGGGCTGGACGCCGCGGTGCTCGTCGAGGTCGTCGTCGACGTCAGCGTCGAGGAGTTCATCATCGCCGACCTCGGCGGGGACAAGCCCTTCGAACGCCCCGTGGGCTCGACCGGTGGCCTGGATGCTCCGCTGGAACCGGCCGAGGTGTGCGACCTCTTCCCGGACGACCCGGTCTGCGACGAGGTGGCCGCAGGCGACGTGAACGTTGGAGACGAGGAGGTCATCGTCCCGGACCCGGACGAGCCCGAGCTCGGCACCGGGGATGTGCAGGCCACGCTCCGCTGGTCCTCGGACGCGGACATGGACCTGGCGGTCGTCGATCCGAACGGCGACACCGTGGCCTATTACAGCGATACCTCGCCGAGCGGTGGGGAGCTGGACGTCGACGTGATCCCCTGTGGCGACCCGGACGCGGCTCGGGTGGAGAACATCTACTGGCCCGAAGGGCAGGCACCGGCCGGGACCTACACGGTCCGGGTGACCTACTACTCGACCTGCGAGGACCCGGGACCGCAGACGTTCAACCTCCAGGTGCTCGCCGACGGCGTGCTTCAGGTCGACGAGACCTCGCAACTCGCCACGGACGGTGACATCCAGGAGTGGACGTTCGCCGTCGGCGGCAGCGCCGCTCCGGCCGCGCCGGCCACCGACCCCGGGACGGGGTTCACCTCGGAGGACGTCCTGGTCCGAGCCGAGGAGGAGCTGCGTTCCTGCGGCTTGTTCCCCACCCTCATCGAGGCGGACGACGCCGGAGACGGCTGGTGGTACGTCTACGGTGATGCCGACTTCCAGAGCGGCGAGTCGATCGCGTTCAGCTTCCGCTACGAGCCGAACACGGGCCAGTTCCTGGGGGACGACAGTGCCTCCGCAGCGGCGATCGAGGGCACTGGCTGCGGCTGAGCTGCCCCCGGGGCGCGCGGGAATACCCCTCAAGCGATCAGCGTTCGCCAGGCGGCGGACGCCGATCGTCCGTGAGCACCGAGCCAGCACCCCAGGGAGAAGGAGCAGGCATGAGCCGTTTCACGGACAAGGTCGCGGTCGTCACGGGTGGCGCCGGCGGCATCGGCGAGGCCGTCGCGACGCGACTGGCGACCGAGGGCGCGAAGGTCGTCGTCGTGGACATCAACGGCGAGGCGGTCTCTGCCGCCGCGGACCGCATCGGACACGGTGCGGTTGCGGTCACCGCGGACGTCTCCACCGAGGAGGGCGTTGCGGCCTACGTGGCGGCAGCCAAGGACGCCTTCGGGCGCATCGACCTGTTCTTCAACAACGCCGGTATCGAGGGCAAGGTCGCACCCACCACCGAGGCGAACATCGCCGACTTCGACAAGGTGATCGCGATCAACGTGCGCGGCGTCTACCTCGGCTTGCAGCACGTGCTGCGCCAGATGGCCGAGCAGGGTGACGGCGGCGCGGTCGTCAACACCGCCTCGGTCGCAGGCCTGCGCGGCTCCCCGGGGCTCGCGCCCTACGTCGCCTCCAAGCACGCGGTCATGGGCCTGACGAAGTCGGTCGCCGCGGAGGTCGCACCGCTCGGGATCCGGGTCATGAGCGTGAACCCGGGCCCGATCAGCACCGGGATGATGGATCGGATCGAGAAGGGCGTGGTCGGCGACGGCGACCAGGCGGCAGCCCACGAGCAGTTCGCGGCGATGAGCCCCATGGGCCGGTACGGCACGGTCGAGGAGGTCACGGCGCTGGTCTGCTTCCTGCTCAGCGACGAGGCCTCCTTCATCGCCGGTGGCCCGAACCTCGTCGACGGCGGCCTGACGACGACCTGAGCCACGGCTCGGTCCCGGGACCACCGGTAGGATCGCCGTATGGACGAACGCAACGTGCTCGGCGGCGACCTTGAGGGGTGTAGCGTCGATCCGCTCACCGGGTGGTTCCGGGACGGTTCCTGCCGCACCGGTCCGGATGATCGTGGCAGCCACACGATCTGCGCCGTCGTCACCGCCGAGTTCCTCGCCCACCAGCAGGCGATCGGCAACGACCTGTCGACGCCCCGGCCGGAGTTCCGCTTCCCGGGCCTTGAGCCCGGCGACCGGTGGTGCGTGACCGCGCCCAACTGGCTCCGGGCCCATCAGGACGGGGCGGCGGCGCCGGTCGTGCTCGCGGCGACGAACGCGCGGGTGCTCGACCTGGTGCCGCTGGAGGTGCTCCACCGCTACGCGGTCGACGTCCCGGACGACCTCAGCGAGCTGGAGGGCTGAGGATCACCGCGTGGGGCACCCCATGGTGGTCAACCGACCGGTGGTCGTCCGTCCGCAAGCGTGGCCGTGCGGCCGGGCGCAGCACGGCTCGGGTTGGCGCAGACTCCTTCTGGCGCGTCCCTGAGGTACGAGGCCACGAACGCGATGGCCGCAGGGCGCACCAGTGCACCGACCCCAACCGAAGGGCCGAACCATGAAGCGCACACTCGCCAAGAGGCTCATGCTCGCTGGCGCCGCGGCAACACTCGCACTCGGCGGCGCTGCCTGCGAAACCGACGGTGACGTCGACGACCCGGTCGAAGACCCGCTCCCTGAGGAGGGAGAAGAGGAAGACCTAGGTGAAGAGGAAGAGGACGATCTCTGATAGGGATCTCGTACCCGAGGCCGGACGGTTCGCACGACCGCACCACCGCGCGCTGAACGCCGTCTGAGCAGGCTGCTTCCCGAACGCGACCGCCGTCTGGCGGTCGCGTTCGACATGTCAGGCAGCCGTCCTCATCGGCAGGGCCCTTCCCCCGCAGCGAACTGCGGGGGAAGGGCGGGTGACGCTCCCTACCACAGCGGGCCGGGAGCGGTCACACCCGGCCCGCTGTACCGATTCACGGCGCGGGTGCGGGCGCCTGGGCGGGAGCGGGTACGTCGCTGTCGGGGTCAAACCCGGCCTCGTCGACCAGCTGCGAGACGACGTCCTCGTCGTAGTCCTCGGTGCCCGCGCTGTAGACGAACTCCCCGACGACCCCGCCTCGCTCGGCGAGCACCAGGGTGATCCCGGTGTCCGGCTGTCCCTCCTGCTGCCCGGGCAGATCCAGGTAGGTGAGCCGGTAGGCCCGGTCGGCGCCGACCAGCTCGACCTCCTCGTCCGTGTCAGCATCCTGGTCCAGCTGCTGCCGCACGCTGTCGATCAGGTTGTCGAGCTCGATCGGCTCGGCGCCACCGGCCTCGGCCTGCTCGGTATCGATCGCCCGAGCCGTCAGCTGCTGCGAGCCGTCCTCCGGGAACGCCGCGACCACACCCTGCGCTATCGCCGCAGCGTCGATCGACCACCCCTCCGGCACGGGAAGCACCACGCCATTGCCCCGGTAGACACCGTCCTCGACGTCCTGGTTCGGATCCGGCAGATCCTCCTCCCCACCGAGCAGATCCTCCAGCGCCTCCTCGTCGAGCTCCTCCTCGCCACCCGCGTCATCGGAGGGCTCCTCACCCTCGGAGTCCTCGGTCGAGGTCTGATCCTCCCCGGTGTCGTCCTCCGGTTGCTCCTGGTCGCCACAGCCGGCCAGGAACAGCCCGAGAGCTGCCGTCAGGACCAACCCTCGCTTCACGTTGCTACGCATCTGCGCTCCTCGATCGTGTGCGGAACCCGTCAGGGTGTCGTGGCCACCTCCAGCACGGACCCTCATGCCCTCCCGAACGGTCCAGGCCACCAGGCGCGCCAGCACGCCGGTGACCACCCGGGAGTGGTCCTCCCACGACGTTGCGGGCACCGGCCCAGCGGACCACCCCGTTTGCGCGCCGTGACGACCCGTGGTTCCGTCTGCGCCTGGCGTACCAGCGGATGGCAGGGTTCGCGGAGCCGGTCGGACCCGCCGTCGAGGCGCCTCGCTGCACGTCCCACCGATCCGAGGTCGCCGCATGACCCGACGCGAGATCCGCTCGTGGCTGCTGGACATGGACGGCGTACTGGTCCGCGAGGATGAAGCGATCCCCGGCGCGGCGACGTTCCTGGCGCGGCTGCGCGAGCTCGAACGACCCTTCCTGGTGGTGACCAACAACTCGATCTACACACCTCGCGACCTCGCAGCCCGGCTCGAGCGCGGTGGGATCGAGGTGCCGGAGACCTCGATCTGGACCTCCGCACTGGCCACAGCCCGGTTCCTCGAGGCGCAGCGGCCCCTCGGCAGCGCGTTCGTGATCGGCGAGGCGGGGCTGACCACCGCCCTGCACGAGATCGGCTACACCCTCACCGACACCCAGCCCGACTACGTGGTCCTCGGGGAGACCCGCACCTACAGCTTCGAGCGCATCACCAAGGCGATCCGCCTGGTCAGCGCCGGAGCACGGTTCATCGCGACCAACCCCGACCCGGTCGGACCGGCGGCGGACGGACCGCTCCCGGCGACGGGCTCGGTGGCGGCGCTGATCAGCCGGGCGACCGGGGTAGAGCCCTACTTCGTCGGCAAGCCGAACCCGCTGATGATGCGCACGGCGCTGAACGCGCTCGACGCGCACTCGGAGACCTCAGCGATGGTCGGCGACCGCATGGAGACCGACGTCGTCGCGGGGATCGAGGCCGGCATGACCACCGTGCTGGTGCTCAGCGGCCTCACCAGCCTCGGCGACGTGGAGCGTTTCCCCTACCGGCCGTCACGCATCATCGACTCGGTCACCGACCTGCTGGACGACCTCGACGAGGCGTGATGCTGCGCCATGGCCGGGCGGTAGGCGCGGCCGCGCTTGCCGTCACGCGGGGTGGTCCGCGACCATCTCGAGCAGCACCTGCGGGTCGTCACCACCGAGCAGCACCGCGTCGAGCGCCGGGAAGTACCGGTCGAAGGTGGCCAGGTTGTGACCGAGCAGTCGGGCGAGCAGGGCGCCGCTGAGCCGGTCCTCGCCGAAGTCGAGGCTCGTGCGCAGCCGCAGGTCGCCGTCATCGAGGTCCATCTCCAGGTTGCCGATCGCCAGCCCGTGGTTGATGCGGGTGATCAGGGCCATCATCGTCGCCCGGCGATCCTCCGGCACCTGCCGCGGGAATTGCGAGTACACCAGCACCTGCGGCAGCGGGTCCTGGGAACGACAGAACACGATCCAGCGGCCCGACTCGCCCGCGTGCTCGAACGACACCGTGTCGTGCTCCGGGTGCTCGGCGACATCGAGTCCGGCCTCGCGCAGGCTCTCCGCGAGGAAGTCGAAGCCCGGCGAGGGGCTCATGGGACCTCCGAGGGGGTGTGCTGGTACTCGGACGACGTCGGCTCCGCGGGGGACGCTAGGTAGCCGCCCGGGGCCGCGTTGCTGGGGGCCCCGGGGGCCGTCTGCTCGCGCAGCCACGTCGCCGCGTCGAACGGGCCGGGGTTGGCGGCACCGACCAGCCGCAGCTCGACCCCGGCGAGGCTCGTTCCGCGACCCGCGAGCTCCTCGAGCACCTGGCGCATCTGCTCCGGTCCCGGGGTGTAGTGACCGCTCTTGTTGGTGATGCCGCGCAGCTTGCCGCCCTCCGCCTTGATCTCACCGGCGCCAGCAACGTCACTACCAGCGAGGAAGCTCGAGTGGTGGAACAGACCGACCCGGTGCGAGCCGGCGTACAGCCGCCCGTCGGGCGCCATCACGTAGATGCCCCACCCCTTGCCGGAGAACTTGGAGTACATGGGCTCGGGCGCCGTGGTGTCGAAGGGGGCGCCGTTCTGCATGAGCGTCCCGCCGCCGGTGAGCTCGTAGGCCCGCCGATCGTCGTCGGTGGCCAGGTAGGTCGTGCGCGCCTGCATGACCATCGGGATGTCCTCGGCCCGCCACCCCATCTGCTCGATGAGCATCTTGCGCGCGACCGCGGGGTCGTTGGCAACCTCGGCGGCATCCGAGGGCAGCCTCCCCGCGTTCAGCATGGCGAGGACCTCCTGGTGGCTGCCGGAGAGGATCCCCTCGACGCGCAGGTGCGCTGCCAGGGAGGAGTTGAAGACAGCCAGCACGAAGTCGAGCCGGTTGGACTCGGATTCGCCCTCGTAGCCCGAGCCGAGCGAGCGCACCTGCCCGTACTTCGTCGCGGGGGCCTGGTTGCCGCCAAGCGCCGACTGCGCGCCGACCGAAGGCTCGTCTTCGAGGTCGAGTTCGAGGTCCAAGGTATCGATGTAGTCGTCCTCGAACGCCGTCTCGTAGGTGGGATCGATCGCGTACGGATCACCACCCGGAGACTCGACCAGGTACGCCGGATCGTTCGCGTACGGATCACCACCCGGAGACTCGACCAGGTACGCCGGATCGTTCGCGTACGGATCAGGGCTGGAAGGCCCCCGGTCGGCCAGGTACGACTGAACAGCGGCGTTACCGGCGTTCCGCTGCAAGCCCAGCACGTGAGAGTGGAGGGTCGGCTGCTCCTCCCCCCGCCCGCCGGGACGAGCACGCTGCCACCCAGCCTCACGCTGACGATGTGCACCGATCAACGGCATCCTCGCCCCTCCCAGCAACGTCTGTGGCGGGGCCGGAACCCTACCGTCGCTCACCCGTCAGCGGAAGGGAGTCCTGGACGCGGTGCGGGATCCTCACCGATCACGGCCGCAGATCGTCGAGGTCAACGTCCAACCACACCCGCTCGGTCGTCAACCGCGCCCACGGGCTGCCCTCGTCGAACCACGTCAGTTCGGTCTCGACCGGTGCCAGCTCGCCGTCGAGGTCGCCCCAGGCCACCACCTCGTTGATCCACAAGGTGCGCGCCTCGTCGTCCTCGCCCTTGAAGCGCATCGACTCGAGCAGCGTCAACAGCCCCGTGTCGGGATCGAACCGGGCGACGAAGGTCTCCTCCGCGTCGCCGAACGGGACCACCAGCACCGCGGTGTGGTCGTCGACCGGCTCCCACCGAACACGTGGGTCGGTGACCCACACCGACGGCATCCACACAGCCTCGGCCCACAGGGCCAGGTTCGCGCCCTGGTCGACGTTCGGGCCCTGGCTCACCCCGAACGGCAGCTCGAGTCGGGCCTGGCCGTCCCGGAACACCTCGTCGATCGTCAGCACCGGCGCGCCGAACAGCGTTGCCTGGATGTCGTGGCGGTACGCCAGGCCGGTGTCGTGGATGAACCGGAACCGCACCGGCAGGGTCACCCCCGAGACCCGCATGGTGCCACGGCCCTGGATGACCGCCGTAGCGACCACCGGCACCTGGTCGCCGTACCGTTGGCGGTAGAACCGTTCGACCGGAGCGGGGAGCCCGTCGGGGAGCGGGACCGCCGCTGGCTCACCGGCGACGGGGCCGGTGTCAGGGTAGGGACGGGCAGGCACGTGCAGCCCGGCCCACAGCAGGACGCCGAGTCCCGCGAGCGCTCCGACGACGATCAGCAACGGCTTCATGGCACTCCCGCCTGAGGTGGGTGCCCCAAGGTAGGTCGTCTGAGGTGGCCCGCTCGGAGACCAGGGTGGACCGCTCAGGTCGCCCAGTCGGTGGGCACGTCCGCGCCGCCCTCGGGCGTCAGGCGCTCGCCAGTACGGGCCAACTGTGGATCGGGCGACACCGCGCCGGCGAGCAGGCTCTCCCCGAGGCCGAAGCTGCCGGCGAGCTCCACGAGCTCCGGCGGTACGTAGCCGAACCTCGCCGCCAACGCCGCGCGGTCCCCTGCCGAGTTCACCCGCATCAGCAGGCTCGGGCAAGACCTACACCCTCGGTCGCCTCCACGCAGCTGCCGTTGCTGGTGCTCGACTGGCCACACAGGAACGTGTGCCGGTTGAACCCCTTGGCGATCAACCTCGCCGGGACCTCGGGCGCGGTTCGCAGGGTCCCGAGGTCTGTCTCAACCAGCACGGCCGAGGCACTCCAGGCGTCCCAGCGTCCAGACGCAGCGGACCCTGGGACGGAGGAAGACACGGGGGTAGCCTGAGTGGACCGAGACGGGAGGTGCGTTGTGGACGAAGCCCGCTTCGTCGTGCCTCGGTACACCGTGCCCGAGGCCGCCCGGTACCTCGACGTTCACCCGGAGACCTTCCGTCGTTGGGTCGATGGCTACCGGTTCACGCCCACGCACCGGTCCGTGCCGACCGTCGGTAAGCCGATCATCCACAGTGCGTCGCAGAAGCGACACGCACCGCGGCTCGCCTTCGCGGGACTGGTGGAAGGGCTCGTGATCGACGGCCTCCGCCGAGTCGGTCTGTCACTCCAAGCTTTGCGACGGATCACCAAGACGCTGCAGTCGGACTTCGGTGACGAATGGGCGCTCGCCAGCCACCGGCTCACCCTCTCAGGTGGTGCTGGCCGCTCGGGCCCCGAAGTGCTCTGGGACTACGCGGAGGAGCACGGCGACGACGAGGTCTTGATCGCGCTCGATACGAAGCAACGGGTGTTCGCCGAGGTCGTCCGCGACTACCTCGAGCGGATCATCTACCTCGACGACTACGCCGGCCAGATCTACCTCCCCCTTACCCGGGAGAACATCCTTCTCGTCGACCCCTACCGCAACTTCGGGCGCCCCATGTTCGGCTCGACGGCGACCCCCGTGGGGCCGGTTCTCGACCGGCTTGAGGCAGGCGAACCCGTCGGCTCGGTGGCACAGGACTACGGCCTCGACGTCGACGAGATCGAACTCGTCGTTCGGCATGCTCCTGCCATCGCCGCCTGATGTCCCGACGTTCCTGATCGACCGTGCCCTCGGCCGGCACGTCTTCCCGCAACGGGTCGTTGCCTGCGGCTACGGGTGCCTGACCCTCGCCGAGTTCTACGGGGACGAACACGCGGCTCAGGCGGCTGCTGATATCACGTGGCTCGCGGAGGCCGGTGGCCGGGACCTGATCATCCTCACGCGCGACGGGAACCTGTACGTGAACGACCACGAGCGGCTCGCCCTCGAGCACTACCGCCATCGGGTCTTCTGGATCGGCCCTAAGAAGGGCACCGGGCAGGACTGGGCGGACACGTTCGAGGCCCACCACCGAGCCATCGTCCGGTACGCCCAGCGGCCTGGACCCTACGTCGTCAAGGTCCAGCAGCGAGGACTCGAGCGGGCTTGGCCGTGATACCGGTCGGAGCGCCTGCGACGGGCCCGTCCCGGATCCTGTGACCGATCCGTGACCGATCGGGGCTTCGATGGCCAGGAAGCGCAACGCCCCCGGCACGCAGCCGGGGGCGTTCTCGCAGGTCAGCGGGTGTTCCGCGAGCGGAGGGTGGGGGATTCGAACCCCCGAGGGATGTGACTCCCAACACGGATTCCAGCCGTGCGCCATAGGCCTGACTAGGCGAACCCTCCTCGAGCGGTCGGGAGCGTACGTCGCCGCTCACGGCACCGCCAACGCGACCGGGGCACCCCGAGCACCGGGCGTACCGCCGCCCCTGGCGGGCTCACCGGCTCAGCCCTGCGCGGCCTCGAACTGCCCGAGAGCCTCGAGCGCCTCGACCCCGTACATCACCGAGGGACCGCCACCCATCAGGATCGCGACCCCGATCGTCTCGATGATCGCCGCACGGGAGGCACCGGCCTTCAGCGCGTCGTGGACGTGGAAGGAGATGCAGCCATCGCAGTGGACCGCGATCGCGATCCCGAGGGCGATGAGTTCCTTGGTCTTGGCATCGAGTTCACCATCGGCGGACGCCGTGGCGTGCAGCGACCCGAACGCCGTCATCACCTCCGGGTGCTCCTCCCCGAGCTTGCCCATCATCTCCTGCAGGTGCTTGTGGTATGCGGGGTAGTCCTTCAGGAACGCCATGAGTCGCCTCCGTACGATCGCGAGCCGGGCGGGAGCCCGGCATCATGACCGGGCGGGCTGCGGCGGGCTGCGGCAGGCCGCGCCGGTCACCTCCCAACGCTACGGACGCTCGCCTAGCGGTGGTAGTGGAGAACTACCCGCCACGGCTCGCACACAGCCGGGCGACGACCCGGGCCACCTGGCCCCCCGCAGCACACCCAGGGCTGATCAGGAGCAGGGATGCCGGAGACGATCACCGCCACGAACCTCGTGCGTACCGCGCTCGACAACGTCGGCCGCGAGTACCCGAACCACCCCGGGCACCTGCTGCTCGGACCGCAGGACCTGCGCCCGCCCAGGCAGCTCCACCCGATCTTCTTCGGCAGCTACGACTGGCACTCCTCGGTCCACCAGCACTGGCTGCTGGTTCGGCTGCTGCACCGCGTCCCGGACCTGCCGGACGCCGGCGCGATCCGTTCCTGGTTCGACGACCAGGTCACGAGCGCCAACGTCGAGGTGGAGGTCGCCTACCTCGCCGATCCGGCGCGACGGACCTTCGAGCGGCCCTACGGCTGGGCCTGGCTCGTGCGGCTCCACGCGGCGCTGCACCACCTCGCGACCGACCGCGACGCCGACCCCGCCCACCGCGAGGCCGCGGCGCGCTGGGGCGCGACGCTGGCGCCGCTGCGCTCGGTGATCTCGGAGCGGCTCGTGGCCTGGCTGACCACCTCGCGGTACCCGAACCGGACCGGCGCGCACCCCAACAGCGCCTTCGCCTGCGAGCTCCTGCTGGATGCCGCCGCGCTCGATCCGGCCGCGGCCGACCTCGCCGAGGCGGTCCGCGACGCGGCGACGCGCTGGTACCTCAACGACCACGACGCCCCCGTCCACCTCGAGCCGAGCAGCGCCGACTTCCTCTCCCCGAGCCTCACCGAAGCCGCGCTGATGGCCCGGGTGCTGCCCGTCGACCCCTACCGGCGGTGGGTGGACCGGTTCCTCCCGGACCCGAGCCCGCTCGCACAGCCGGCGCTGGTCGATGACCGCACCGATCCGCAGACCGTCCACCTCGACGGCCTGAACCTCAGCCGTGCCTGGTGTTGGCGGCGACTGGCCGCGCCGCTACCTGCCGACGACCCGCGCCGGGAGCTGGCCGACCGCGCGGCCGTCCGCCTTCGGGCCGCCGCCGCACCCCACGTGCTGGACGACTACGTCGGCTCCCACTGGCTGCCGAGCTTCCTGCTCTACCTCGACGAGGTCGAGGACGAGGTCGAGGACGAGGTCACCGGATGAGCGCCCTCAGTCGACCGCACGCCGGTAGGTCCGGATCGCGAGCAGGCTGAACACGAGCGTGATCACGATGATCCACGCGAACGAGATCGCGAGCTGGCCCGCGAGCGCCTGGCCCTCGGGGAGCGCGCCGTCGCCCAGCATCAGGGCGCGCAGCGAGTTGGTCACCGTCGTGATGGGCTGGTTGTCGGCGAACACCCGCAGCCAGTCCGGCATCGTCTCGGTCGGCAGGAACACCGAGGAGGCGAACACCAGGGGGAAGACGGGCAGGAACACCGCGGACTGGGTCGCCTCGGGGTCCTTCACGTACAGCCCGATCACCGCCATCACCCAGGACAGCGAGTAGGCGAAGGCGAGCCCGAGCGCCACGCCAGCGACGAACCCGAGGAAGCTCGTCTGGTACCGGAACCCGATGAGGAACCCGACCAGCAGCATGAGGGTCACCACCGCAGCGTTGCGGCCGAGGTCGGCGAAGGTCCGCCCCGCGAGCACGGCGCTACGGGCCATGGGCAGGGACCGGAACCGGTCGATCACCCCCTTGGAGAGGTCGTCGGTCAACCCGATCGCGGTCTGGCCCGCGCCGAACACCGAGATCTGCACGAGCAGCCCGGGCATGAGCCAGTTGATGTACTCGCCCTGGGCGACCGGCGGCAGCGACTGGCCGATGGCCCCACCGAACACGTAGGTGAACAGCAGCAGGAACATGATCGGCTGGACGGTCGAGAACAGCAGCACCTGGGGCAGGCGCACGTTGCGCAGGAGGTTGCGCTTCGTCAGCACCCAGGTGTCGGCGACCGTGGAGGTGAAGGTGGCACGCTCACGCAGGGGGTGGTCCGGCGCGGGGAGCTCGACGTGCTCGGTGGTGGTGGACATCACGGCCTCCTGGAACCATCCCGGCTGGCGGCGGCCGGCACGGGTGGGGACTCCTCGGTGGTGGTCTCCTGGCCGGTGGTCGTCCCGGTGACGGCGAGGAAGACGTCGTCGAGCGAGGGCTTGTGCAGCCCGATGTCGTCCGCCTCGAGCCCCGCGGCGTCCAACGCCCGGACCACCTCGAGCAGGGTGCGCGAGCCCTGCCGGGCCGAGACGCGCAGCCGCCGGCCGCCGAGCTCGGCGACCTCCTCGCCCGTGGCCCGCCCGATCGCCTCGATGGCCCGGGCCCGGTCCTCGTCGCGGACGGCCAGCTCCAGTACCGACCCCCCGACCGCATCCTTCAGCTCGTCGGCGGTGCCCTCCTGGACCACGACCCCCCGGTCGATCACCCCGATGCGCTCGGCCAACCGGTCCGCCTCGTCGAGGTACTGCGTGGTCAGCAGCACGGTGGTGCCCGACGCGACGAGGTCCTCGATGAGGTCCCACAGCTCGAGGCGGTTGCGGGGGTCGATCCCGGTGGTGGGCTCGTCGAGGAACATCACCTCGGGCCGACCGACCAGCGAGGCCGCGAGGTCGAGCCGGCGCCGCATGCCCCCGGAGTAGGTGCCGACCTGGCGCGTCGCGTCCTCGGTCAACCCGATGCGCTCGAGCACGTCGTCCGCCCGGCGACGGGCCTCGCTCGCGGAGAGCCCGTAGAGCCGGCCGACCATCTCCACGTTCTCCCGACCGGTGAGGAAGGCGTCCACGGCGGCGAACTGGCCGGCCAGCCCGATACGCGCCCGGGCCCGGGTCGGCTCCTCGAGCACGTCCACGCCGGCGACCCGGACGCTGCCACGGTCGGGCCGCAGCAGGGTCGCGAGCACCCGGATGAGCGTCGTCTTGCCGGCACCGTTCGGGCCGAGCAGGCCGTAGACGATGCCTGGCTCGACGACGAGGTCGACCCCGTCGAGGGCCCGCACCTCCCCGAAGGTCCGCACCACGTCACGGACCTCGATGATGGGGTCCTCGCTCACGCTGGTCATGGTCGCTCCTGCTCCGCTCGGGCGGATCCTCGCGCACCGCGGCCCTGCCTCGCACCGAATGTGCACCTGCATGGCGCAACGATCCCAGCGCATCCGGATGCGCGAGGGCCTCTGGACGGGTCCGACGGGACGGGGCCGAACCACCAGGGTGGACGGGTCGCACCCGGTCGAGCCCGACTAGCGTCGAGGTCGAGGTCGACGGGCCCGTTGCGGTCACCTCCGCCGGCTCGTCCCCTCGCAGCCGTCCCTGGAGGAGTTCGTGCAGACCCGTCCGATGCCCCGTGCCCACCTCGAGGTCTCCGAGATCGGGCTCGGGACCTGGCAACTCGGAGGGGACTTCGGGGAGCTGACCGACGAGCAGGGGCGCGCCATCGTGCACGCCGCCCTCGATGCCGGGGTGACCTTCCTCGACACCGCGGACGTCTACGGCGACGGTCGCTCCGAGCGCATCGTGGGCGGCGTGGTCACCGAGCGCACCGATCGCGACCGCATCACCATCGCGACCAAGGCCGGCCGCCGCGCCGATCCCCACGTGCCCGCGGCCTACACCGCCGAGGCTTTGAGGGGGTGGGTGACCCGCAGCCTCGACAACCTCGGCATGGAGCGGATCGACCTGCTGCAACTGCACACGCCTCCGCCGGAGGTGTACGGCGACGACGCGGTGTTTGACGCCCTCGACGCCCTGGTCGACGAGGGGCTGCTGCACGCCTACGGGGTCAGCGTCGAGACCTGCGCCGAAGCTCTCGCGGCGATCGCCCGGCCACGGGTCGCCAGCGTCCAGATCATCCTCAACGCCTTCCGCCGCAAGCCGCTGGAGGAGGTCCTCCCGGCCGCCGCCGAGGCCGGGGTCGCCATCATCGCCCGGGTGCCGCTCGCCTCCGGGCTCCTGTCGGGTCGGTTCGACGAGGACACGACCTTCGCCCCCGAGGACCACCGCACCTACAACCGGGACGGCAGCGCCTTCGACATCGGAGAGACCTTCGCGGGTGTCCCCTTCGACGTGGGCGTGGCGGCCGCCCGGGAGGCGAGCGACCTGGCCGGCGAGGACCTCACCCCGGCCCAGATGGCGCTGCGGTGGGTGCTGGACCAGGAGGCGGTCACCACGGTGATCCCGGGCGCCAGCTCCCCGGATCAGGCCCGCGCCAACGCGGCCGCGAGCGACCTGCCGCCCCTGGACGAGGCGACCCACGCCGCGCTGGCCGCGATCTACGACCGCTCGATCCGCCAGCACGTCCACCACCGCTGGTAGCTGGACCGGGTCCGACCGCACCGGACCACCCGGGGTCCATCGTCCGGCGAGCCAGGGGTCAGCCGCAGCCCTCCGGCTCCTCGGCGTCCAGTGCCGTGACCACCACCCCAGCGATCTCGGCGAGGGTGTCGAGCTGCTCCGTCGACAGCCGGTCGATCAGCAGCCGGCGCACGTCCTCCACGTGGGCGGGAGCGGCCGTCTCGATCGCTCTCCGCCCGGCGGGGGTGAGCACGACCTCGGAGCCCCGCGCATCCTCGGCGCACTCCTCGCGGCAGATGTGCCCACGCGCCTCCATGCGCTTGAGGTGGTGGGAGAGCCGGCTCTTCTCCCAGCGCAGCGCCCGCCCGAGCTGGAAGGCCCGCAGCCGCCCGTCATCGGCCTCCGACAGCTCGACGAGTACGGCGTAGTCGGCGTGGGAGAGGCCGGAGCGCTGCGCGAGGCGCCGGCTGAGCGCCGCCTCGAGCTCGATGCGCATGCGGGTGTAGCCACGCCAAGCCCGCGCCTCCCGCTCGTCCAACCAGCGGGGCTCGGTACCGGCTCGCTCATCCATGACGGCATCCTAGGTGGAAGCAGGTTGACATGTCATCCATGCCAGCGTACCGTACTCGTTGACAGGTCAACTACGAGCTTGTCCACCATCCCTGCTCCCATCACACCCACCCCTGCGGAGGTCCTTCCCATGAGCACCGACACCATCCAGCGGTCCGAGCTGACCGGCACCTACACCATCGACGCGGCCCACAGCACGCTGGGCTTCGTCGCCCGCCACGCCATGGTCACCAAGGTCCGTGGCGCCTTCAACGAGTTCACCGGCACCTTCACCGTCGACGCCGACGACCCGAGCTCGGCGACCGCCGAGGTCACCATCGAAGCGGCGAGCATCGACACCCGCAACGCCGACCGCGACGGCCACCTCAAGAGCAACGACTTCTTCGCGATGGACGAGTACCCGCAGCTGACCTTCCGCAGCACCAAGGTCGAGCCGAAGAGCGACAGCGAGTTCCGCGTCACCGGTGATCTGACGATCCGTGGGGTCACCAAGGAGATCACCTTCGACCTCGACTACACCGGCGCCGTCACCGACCCGTGGGGCATGCTGCGCGTCGGCTTCGAGGGCCGCACCGAGGTCAACCGCAAGGACTGGGGCCTGAACTGGAACACCCCGCTGGACACCGGCGGCGTGCTGGTCTCCGAGAAGGTCACCCTCGAGTTCGAGATCTCCGCGACCAAGAACGCCTGAGCATCGTCTTCCGCTCCCCCTCACGCGGCGGCGCCCTCCCGGGGTGCCGCCGCGTTAGGTTGTCGGGGACGACGGGAGGGCATCGAGGTGGCAGCGGGGATCGGACCCACACGGGTGAACCTCGCGCTCGGTGGCGGGGGCGCGCGGGGGTACGCCCACATCGGGGTCCTCGAGGTGCTCGAGGAGCGCGGCTACGAGATCGCGAGCATCGCTGGGACCTCCATGGGTGCGCTGGTCGGCGCGCTCTACGCCGCGGGGGCGCTGGACGAGTACGCCGCGTGGGCCCGGCAGTTGACGCAGCGGGACGTCCTGCGCCTGCTCGACCCGGCCTTCCGCGCGCCCGGCGCGATCCGAGCAACGAAGGTGTTCGCGAAGGTGGCGGAGCTGCTCGGGGACCGTTGCATCGAGGACCTGCCGATCCCCTACACGGCGGTCGCGACGGACCTCACCGCGGGTCGTGAGGTGTGGTTCCAGCGCGGGCCGCTCGCACCCGCGGTGCGCGCCTCGATCGCGCTGCCGAGCTTCATCACCCCGGTCATGATCGACGGGCGCCTGCTGGCCGACGGCGGGCTCCTCAACCCGATCCCGGTCGCCGCCACCACCTCGACACCCGCGGACCTGACCATCGCGGTGTCCCTGGCGGAGGAGCACCTCACCGGTACCACGGGCGCCACCGCGCCCACCACGGCCACGGCACCGAGCATGAGCACCGAGACCACGGACGCGCACGCCCCTGCCGCTGGTGCAGGGACGGTAGGCGGCGCGATCGCGGGCGCTGCGGCCGGCGGCCGGGAGTTCGGGGTGTTGCGGGACAGCGAGCTGGTGCGCGCCGTCACCGGCTGGTTCGCCGGCATCACCGACGACGAGGACGGACCCGCGGCCCCACCCGCCGAGGACGACGCGCTCGGGCTCACCCCGGTCGGCTTCGCGCCACCACCCCCCGGACTGCGCACCGTGCAGGTGATGCAGCTCTCGGTCGAGGCCCTGCAGGCGTCGGTGACCCGGTTCCGGCTCGCGGCGAACCCGCCCGACCTGCTCATCACCGTGCCACGGGGCGCAGCGCGTGCGCTGGACTTCCACCGCGCCCCGGAGCTGATCGCGCTCGGGCGTGCCCGGGCCACCGAAGCTCTGGAGGCGGTGCACCGTCCTGGACGACCATGAGGAGCCCCGGTCGCATCGCCGCCGACCGGGCCCTCACCGGACTCGCGCGGCTGGCGCTGCGCGGCTTCTACCGCCGGGTCGAGATCACCGGGACCGAGCACCTCATCGAGCAGCGTCCGGTGCTGGTGGTCGCCAACCACTTCAACGCGCTGCTGGACGCCGTGCTGGTCATGTACGCCCTGCGCGAGCTCCCCCGCTTCGTCGCCAAGGCCTCGCTGTGGCGCCCGCCCTGGGCGCGGCCGTTGCTGTGGCTGGCGGGGATGGTGCCGGTCCACCGCCCCCAGGATGGCGGGGACACGAGCGGCAACCAGAGCGTGTTCCGGTCCTGCGCCGAGCAGTTGGCCCGCGGCACCACCGTGGCCCTGTTCCCGGAGGGCGGCGTCTCGCCGATCCCCGCCCTGCAGCCGGTGCGCACGGGTGCCGCACGGATCGCGTTGTCGGCGCGCGCTGCCGGTGCGGACGGGCTCGTGATCCTCCCGATCGGGTTGACCTACGAGGACACGGTTGCGTTGCGCTCCCGCGCGCTGGTCCGGATCGGGCCGCCGATCGACGTCGAGGACCACCTCGACGATCGGGGCTGGGCCAGCGTGGACGCGGAGGACACCGGCGCCGTGCGGTCCCTGACCGAGGAGATCCGCCAGCGCCTGACCGAGCTCTCGCCGGTCTACGCCGATGAGGTCGACGCGGCGGTGCTCGGCCGCGCCGCCGACGTCGCACTCCGCCGCGCGGACGCCCGTCCGACCGAGGAGGTCCCGCTCGCCGACCGGGAGGAGCTCGCGCGTCGTCTCGCCGAGGTACCTCCGCCGGTGCGGTCGGAGGTGGTCGACGCCCTCGCTCGCTACGAGCTGCGCCGCTCGCTCGCGGGTCTGCGCGACACCGAGGTGGTGAGCCGCCGCACGCCCCGGCAGCTCGCCGGCACCTTCTTCGCGACCCTGGTGCGGCTCGTGCTGCTCGCGCCCTTCGCGCTGACCGGCGCCGTGATCAACGCTCTGCCCTACTGGGGCGTGCACTGGGGTGGACGGTTCGTGGCCAAGCCCGCGCTGCGGGCGAGCGCCCGGCTGCTGGGCGGCGTCCTGATGTTCCCGACGACCTGGGTGCTTCTCGCCTGGCTCCTGCCGTGGGACACCTGGTGGGCGCGCACGCTGGCGATCCTGCTCGCGCCGGTGCTCGGGCTGGTCGCGGTCCGGACCCTGGAGACGACCATCGCCACCGCCCGCGCCTGGCACGGGTGGATCACGCGGATCGAGCGCAGCGACCGGCTGGCGCGGCTACGCAGCGAGCGTGCCACGCTCGTCGAGACGATCACGCGGGCCGCGGCCTAGCTGTCGTTCCCTCAGCGTTGTCCCGGTGGCTGGGGCGTGCTCTGGCGCGGCCGCATGCCGGTCGTCCGTCGGGAGGTCCGCGCGGGGCGTCCGACCTGGCCGGCCGGCCGGGTCCCGTACGGATGGGGACCTCCGACCCTGGCTTCGGTGAGCCTTACCGGCGAAGGTCATAGCCACCCTGCAGTCCCCTGCACGAGAGGCTCCCGTGGCGCAGGTACGCGTCTTCCTGCCACTGGCTGGCACCCCGACGGACCTGGTCGATCGGTTCGACGGCGCGCCGGTCTGGTTGCCCGATGCCCATCCGCTCCCTGACGATCGCTGGACCACCACGTTGCATGGGGGAGGGTTCCGCCGGACGGTCGCGGTGCGGCTCGGCGAACGGTGGCAGGCCGGAAGCACCCACTGGCGGTCGATCAGCTGGGATCCGGCCATGCCGGACCGCACCACGCCGTCGCGCCTGGTCGAGTGGCTGCTGCCGACCTTCGACGGCGAACTCGGCCTGCACGAACGCGGCGAGGCGGTCTCCCTGGTGGTCGATGGCCGTTACCAGCCACCCGGCGGGGGACTCGGGACCGCGGTCGACGAGCTCGCGCTGCACCGGATCGCGCGCAGCACCGTGGAGGGTCTGGCAGCGGGCATCGCCACCCTGCTCGCACCTGCCCTCCCGGACGCCAGCGCGTGGGAGGCACAACGCGACGTCAGCCACGGCTGAGCCACGCCGGCCGTCACGAGCCGTCAGCGCCGCTCCGCCCAGGCGTCCGCCACGATCCGGTCGAGGTCGGTGTGGGATGGGGTCCAGTCCAGCAGTGCCTGCGCCCGGCTCGCGGAGGCGACCAGGACGGCCGGATCCCCGGGCCGACGCTCCGCGTCGACGGCAGGGATCGCGTGACCGGTCACCCGGCGGGCGGCCTCGATGACCTCACGCACGCTGAAGCCACGTCCGTTGCCGAGGTTGCACACGATCGTGCCATGCTCGTCGAGCCGCTCGAGGGCCCGGACGTGGGCGTCGGCGAGGTCGGCGACGTGGACGTAGTCGCGCATGCAGGTGCCGTCGGGGGTCGGGTAGTCGGAGCCGAAGACCATGAGGTGCTCGCGGGTGCCGGCCGCGACCTGCAGGACCAGGGGGATCAGGTGCGTCTCCGGGTCGTGCCGCTCGGGGTGACCGGGGACCGCGCCGGCCGCGTTGAAGTAGCGCAGCGCCGCGTAGCGCAGGCCGTGGATGCGGTGGTGCCAGGAGAGCATGCGCTCGACCAGCAGCTTCGACTCCCCGTAGGCGTTGGTGGGCGCCAGCGCCGCGTCCTCGGTGATGGGGACCTCGTCCGGCTCGCCGTACACGGCCGCCGTCGACGACAGCACGAAGCGGCCGACCCCGTGGCGCACGAGCGCCTCCAGCAGCACCGCGGACCCGCCGGTGTTCACGCGGAAGAAGCGCTCCGGAGCGCGCATCGACTCCCCCGCCTCGATGAGCGCGGCGAAGTGCAGGCAGGCGTCGAAGCCACCGTCGGCCACGACCGCGCCGATCGCCACCGGGTCGGTGACGTCCACCTCGACGAAGGCAGCACGTTCGGGCACGGCATCGCGGTGGCCGGCACTCAGGTCGTCGGCGACGACGACCTCGTGGCCCGACGCCAACAGGGCCGCCGCCGTCGTCGAGCCGATGTAGCCCGCGCCACCTGTGACCAGGACCCGCATCTCGCTGCCTTCCTCTACCTCGCCGTGTCGTCATCGCCGTGCGTGCAGGCTGGCGTGCCGACGCACCGGGATGCGTGCGCGGTGCCTGGGACGCGCCTCCGGCGCGCCCCGGCACGTCGGCGGTGACCCTTTCGTTCTCTTGCGTTCTCTTTCGGTAAGGTTAGGTCAGATCGCGCGCGGGAGGAAGACCGGATGGACGCCGTGTTCCACGCACCGGGACGGGCGAACCTGATCGGCGAGCACACCGACCACACCGATGGCTTGGTGCTCCCGGTCGCCATCGACCGAGGGCTCACGTTGCGCGCGGGGTTGGGTGGGGATCGGATCCACCTGGTCTCCGACGATGCCACCGAGGTGGTCGACGTCGCCGCCGATGGAAGCGAGAGGCCCACCACCGGCTTCGGCCGCTTCGTCGCTGCGGTCGCCGCGGAGCTCGCCGAGGCCGGTCGTCAGCCGGTCGGGATGACCGGCAGCCTGACCTCGGACCTCCCCCAGGGCGCGGGACTCTCCTCCTCCGCAGCGCTCGAGGTGGTGGTCGCGACCGCGCTGGTCGCCGCTGACGGCGAGCTGGAGCTCGCGCCACTGGAGCTCGCCGAGCTGTGCCGTCGTGCCGAGCACCGCGCGGTCGGGGTGCCCTCCGGTCTGATGGACCAGGCCGCGTCGGTCCTCGGGCGAGCGGACCATGCCGTGCTGCTCGACTGCGGCACGCTCGAGCACGAGCTGGTGCCGGTGCCGGCCGACCACACGCTGCTCATCCTGGACTCCGGGGTCCGCCGCAGGCTCGAGACCTCCGGGTACGCCCGCCGCACCGAGGAGCTCGCGGCCGCGCTGCCGGTGCTGGCGGGGAGGCGGCCCGCCGACGTCGCCACGAGCGAGCTCGATGCGTTGCTGGCCGGGCTCGACAACGTCCCCGCGCGCCGGCTCCGGCACGTGGTGACGGAGAACGCCCGGGTGCGCGAGACCGTCGCCGCCGTGCGCGCCGGTGACCTCGACGCGGTCGGCCGGCTGTTCGCGGCCAGCCATGCGAGCCTGCGCGACGACTTCGAGGTCTCGATCCCCCAACTCGACCACCTCGTGGAACTCGCGGTCGCCGCCGGGGCGACCGCCGCCCGCATGACCGGCGGCGGCTTCGGCGGTGCCGCGATCGCCCTGGTGCCCTCACCGCAGGTGGAGGCGATCCGTGAGCAGGTGGTCGCGTCCTACCGTGCCCGCTTCCCCGACGATCCCGTGGCGGTCCACACCTGCCACGCCGCCGATGGCGCACACCGGGTGCGCTGACCCCGGCGCGGCGTTGCTCCCCGCGGTTCGCCCGCACGTCG
>JBKHDS010000002.1:0-27409 GCA_046541215.1 Nitriliruptoraceae bacterium | reverse complement strand
TCGGGGTGGACGAGGACCGCGTCAACGTCCACGGCGGCGCGGTCGCGCTCGGGCACCCGATCGGCTGCTCCGGCGCGCGGATCGTGGTCTCGCTCATCGCGGCGCTCCGCCAGCGCGGCGGCGGCACCGGTGCGGCGGCCTTGTGCGGCGGCGGCGGCCAGGGCGACGCGCTGACCCTCGAGGTCTGAGGTGGCGCTCGACCTCGACGCGCTGCTCGCCGCGCTCGAACGTGGGGAACGCCGGGCCGTGGCGCGGCTGCTCACCGTCGTCGAGGACGGCACCCCCGAGCAGCTGCGCCGGGTCATCGGGGCGCTGCACCCACGCGGCGGTCACGCCCGGGTGCTCGGCATCAGCGGCTCCCCCGGGGTGGGCAAGTCGACGCTGACCGACCGGCTCGCGGCGGCGCTCAGGGCGAAGGGACGCAGCGTCGCGGTGCTCGCGGTGGACCCCTCCTCACCTTTCACCGGCGGTGCGCTACTCGGGGACCGGGTCCGCATGCAGGGCCACCACGCCGACCCGGGGGTGTTCATCCGCTCGATGGCCTCCCGGGGCCACCTCGGTGGCCTGAGCGTCGCGACCCCCCAGGCCGTGGTGGTGCTGGACGCGGCCGGGTTCGACGACGTGCTGATCGAGACGGTCGGCGTCGGGCAGTCCGAGGTGGAGATCACCGCCACCGCCGACACCACCATCATCGCGCTGGCCCCGGGGATGGGCGACGGGATCCAGGCCGCGAAGGCGGGCATCCTCGAGGTCGCCGACGTGTTCGCCATCAACAAGGCCGATGCGGGCGGTGCGGGCAAGCTCCAGGCCGAGCTCGAGGGCATGCTGGAGCTCGGCCACGACCTCGGCGCCGAGATGCCCTGGTGGCCACCGATCGTGCGGACCGTCGCGGTCCGGGACGAGGGCATCGCCGAGCTGCTCGACGCGATCGAGCGGCACACCGCCGCGCTCGCCACCTCCGGGCTGGGTGCGGCGCGCCGTCGCGACCGCGCGCGCCACCTCGTCCGCGAGCTCGCGCTCGAGGAGACGCGGCGCAGCTTCGCCCGGCTGGAGGCCGGTGAGGACGCCCTCGTCGACCAGCTCGCCGCGCGGGTCGAGCGACGTGAGGTCGACCCCTATGCGGCCGCGGACGAGCTGCTCGCCGCCACCCACGCGGCCGGCTGAACGCGGCGCAGCACCGACGAACGGACGCCTGTGGCCGGCGCCGGTTCAGGCGGCCGCCACTAGGGTGAGGGCGAGCGGTGAGCGCGCTCCTGGGGTGGACCGACGCCGTGCCGCGCCGTCCTGGCGCGCCCCGTGCGCCCACACCCAGTCCCGCGGCACCGCCGCCCCGACCGCAGCCCGGAGGTCCCCGTGCCCTCACCGACCCGCCAGCGCGTCAGCATCCAGCGCGTACGACCGAGCGCCCTCGATGGCCGCTACCCGGCCGCCGCCGTGGTCGGCCGACCGGTGCCGATCGCCGCCGACGTCGTGTGCGACTCCCACGACGTCATCGCGGTGGTCGCCCAGTACCAGACCGACGGCGACGGGGGCTGGGACGAGGTCCGTCTCAGCGTCGACGCGAACGACCGGTGGACCGGCTCCTTCACGCCGGGTGCGCTCGGCTGCGCCCGGTTCCGGATCGTGGCCTGGGTCGACCACCTCGCCACCTGGATCCGCGACACCCGCACCAAGACCGCAGCCGGGATGCTCGAGGAGGTCGACCTCATGGTCGGCGCGGAGCTGCTCGCCTCCCGTGCCCGGCGCGCGAAGGGAGAGGACAGGACCCGGTTGCGCGAGCTCGCGCGGGCGGTGACCGATACCGACCTCGCGCTCGGCCACCGCGCCGACCGGGCCACCAGCGACGAGGTCGTCGAGCTTGGCCGCCGCGCCGACCCACGCACCCACCAGGTCCGCTCGCGGATCTACGAGCTCAGGGTCGACCGCGAGCGTGCCGCCTTCTCCACCTGGTACGAGCTGTTCCCCCGCTCGGCCGCCACCGAGCCCGGTCGGCACGGCACGCTGCGCGACGTCATCGACCGGCTCGACCACATCGCCGGGATGGGCTTCGACGTCGTCTACCTCCCGCCGATCCACCCCATCGGCACCGTGCACCGCAAGGGCCGCAACAACGCCGTCGAGGCCGGCCCGGAGGACCCCGGCTCGCCCTGGGCCGTCGGATCCGCCGAGGGCGGCCACCTCGACATCCACCCCGAGCTCGGCACGCTCGCGGACCTGCACGCGCTCAGGGACGCGTGCCAGGAGCGCGGCATGGAGCTCGCGCTGGACATCGCCTTCCAGTGCGCCCCGGACCACCCCTGGGTCGCCGAGCACCCGGAGTGGTTCAAGCAGCGCCCCGACGGCTCGATCCAGTACGCGGAGAACCCGCCGAAGAAGTACCAGGACATCTACCCGATCGACTTCGAGACCAGCGACGTCGAGGGGTTGTGGGCGGCGCTGAAGGGCGTCTTCGACCACTGGATCGACCAGGGGATCCGGATCTTCCGGGTCGACAACCCGCACACGAAGTCCTTCGCCTTCTGGGACTGGTGCCTGGGTGAGCTGCGCACCGCCCACCCCGACACGATCTACCTCGCCGAGGCCTTCACGCGTCCCAAGCGCATGTACGAGCTGGCCATGCGTGGGTTCAACAACTCCTACACCTACTTCACCTGGCGCCGCACGAAGCAGGAGCTCCAGGAGTACTACGAGGAGCTGTTCCACACCGAGGTGGCGGACTTCTTCCGCCCCAACTCCTGGCCGAACACCCCCGACATCCTCACCGACCAGCTGCAGTTCGGTGGCCGGCCGATGTACGTCCAGCGGCTCGTCCTGGCCGCCACCCTCACGGCCAACTACGGCATGTACGGCCCGGCCTTCGAGCTGATGTGGTCCCGTGCCCGGCCCGGGGCGGAGGAGTACCTCGACAACGAGAAGTACGAGATCAAGACCTGGGACGCCGACCGGCAGCCCTGGTCGCTCGCCGAGGTGATCCGGCTGGTCAACCGCCTCCGACGGGAGCACCCGGCCCTGCAGCAGGACCACACCCTGCGCTTCCACGAGATCAAGAACGACCAGCTGCTGGCCTACTCCAAGACCGACCGCTCCGGGCGCGATGTGGTGCTCGTGGTCGTCAACCTCGACCCGTACCACACCCAGTCGGGGACGACCTGGCTGGACCTCGGCGCCCTCGGGCTGCCGCAGGATGCCGAGCTGGAGCTGATCGACCGGTTCGGCGGGGGGACCTACCGCTGGTACGGGCCGGAGAACTACGTGGAGCTCGACCCCCACGTCACCCCCGCGCACATCTTCCACGTCCGCAGCCCCCACCTCGAGCGCTCGGATCTCGACCCGCTCGACTGATCCCCGCCCCGATCCCCGCCTCCCGCACCGCCCCCCGGCACCGCGCCCGCCCGGACCGACCAGGAGAGAGCCCACCGATGAGCCCCGAGGAGCCCGGCGTCCACGACGACCCCCACTGGTACAAGGACGCCGTCATCTACGAGCTGCACGTCCGGGCGTTCTTCGACGCCGACGGTGACGGCATCGGCGACTTCGCGGGGCTGACCGCCAAGCTCGACTACCTCCAGGACCTCGGGGTCACCGCCCTGTGGCTGCTGCCCTTCTACCCCTCGCCCGGCCGGGACGACGGCTACGACATCGCCGACTACACCGCGATCAACCGGGATTACGGCACGATGCGCCAGTTCCGCCGCTTCGTGGAGGAGGCGCACGCCCGGGGGCTCAAGGTCATCACCGAGCTGGTCATCAACCACACCTCCGACCAGCACGCCTGGTTCCAGCGCGCGGTCAAGGCCCCCAAGGGCAGCCGGGAGCGCGCGTTCTACATCTGGTCCGACACCCCCGAGAAGTGGGAGGAGGTCCGGATCATCTTCGAGGACTTCGAGGCCTCGAACTGGACCTGGCACGGGGAGGCGGGCCAGTACTACTGGCACCGCTTCTTCCACCACCAGCCGGACCTCAACTTCGACTCTCCCGACGTCCGCCAGGCGGTCAAGGACGTGCTGGACTTCTGGGCCGAGACCGGCGTGGACGGCATGCGCCTCGATGCCATCCCGTACCTGTTCGTGCGTGACGGCACCAACGGCGAGAACCTCCCGGAGACGCACGACTTCCTCAAGGAGCTGCGCCGCCACCTCGACCGCCACCCCGGCCGGATGTTCCTCGCCGAGGCGAACCAGTGGCCCGAGGACGCCGCCGCCTACTTCGGGGACGGCGACGAGTGCCACATGAGCTTCAACTTCCCCCTGATGCCGCGGCTGTACATGGCCGTCGCCCAGGAGGACCGGTTCCCGATCGTCGACATCCTCCAGCAGACACCCGAGATCCCCGACGAGTCGCAGTGGGGCATCTTCCTGCGCAACCACGACGAGCTCACCCTCGAGATGGTCACCGACGAGGAACGCGACTACATGTACCGCGCCTACGCGCGGGAGCGGGACATGCGCGTCAACCTCGGCATCCGGCGGCGCCTGGCCCCGCTGCTCGGCAACGACCGGCGGCTGATCGAGCTGATGAACTCGCTGCTGTTCAGCCTGCCGGGCACCCCGATCCTGTACTACGGCGACGAGATCGGCATGGGTGACAACGTCTACCTCGGCGACCGCAACGGGGTGCGCACCCCGATGCAGTGGTCCGCGGACCGCAACGGCGGGTTCAGCCGGGCCAACCCGCAGAAGCTGTACCTGCCCACCATCATCGACCCCGAGTACCACGTCGAGTCGGTCAACGTCGAGGCGCAGCAGAACAACCCGCGCAGCCTGCTGTGGTGGATGAAGCGCATGATCGCGCTGCGCAAGCGCCACCGGGTGTTCGGCCGGGGTGACCTGACGATGCTCACCCCCGACAACGCCAAGGTGCTGGCCTTCGTGCGCTCCTGGACCGACCCGGACACCCACGTCGAGGAGCAGGTCCTCATCGTCGCGAACCTGTCGCGCTACGCCCAGGCGTGCGAGCTCGACCTCAGCGACCACGCCGGGCGGTTCCCCGTCGAGCTGCTCGGCCGCACCACCTTCCCACGCATCGCCGACCAGCCCTACCTGCTCACCCTCGGGCCCTACCAGTACCTGTGGTTCGCGCTCGAACGCGATCCGGCCAGCGTCACCCTGTCCAAGCTGCCGGAGTTCGCCGGCGACGTCCAGGCCGACGACGCTGAGGTGGCGCTGCCGCGGATCACCGTCGCCGGCGAGTGGACGGGGCTGCTGAAGGGGACGGGCAAGGGCCGGCTCGAGGCGGCGCTGCCCGATGTGCTGCAACGGCAGCGCTGGTTCGGCGGCAAGGCCCGCTCGATCCGGGGTGCGAGCCTGACCCACGCGATCCCCGTCGGGCCGAAGGACCGGCCGGTCTGCCAGGTCCTGCTCGTCGAGGTGGACTACGTGGAGGGCGAGCCGGAGACCTACGTCGTCCCGGTCACCTTCGCCGAGGGGGAGGAGGCCGGGCGTCTGCTGGCGGTGCAGCCCCAGGCGGTGCTCGCCACCGTCAGGGGGCAGGGCGCGAAGGGCCGCTCCGGCGTGCTCGTGGACGCCCTCACCGACCCGGACACCCTCGCCGCCCTGCACCGGTCCATGGCCAAGCGCCGGACCCACGAGGGCCCGAGCGCGGCGATCACCGGCCGCCACCACGCCGCCTTCGAACGGGACCGCGACGGCGGTGAGCTCGAGGCCAACCCGCTGCGCGGCGAGCAGTCCAACACCTCGGTGCTGTACGGCGACACGATGCTCATGAAGCTCCTGCGCCGGCTCGAGGAGGGCATCAGCCCCGACGTCGAGGTGGGCATCCACCTCGAGGGCTTCGATCCGGTGCCGTCCATGATCGGCTCGCTCGAGGTGGTGCTCGGGGCCAAGGACACCCCGCGCACGCTCGCGATGTTCCAGCGCTTCGTGCCGAACGAGGGTGACGCGTGGACGCAGACGCTGGACGAGCTCGGCCGGTTCGCCGAGCGGGTCGTCTCCGACCCCGACAACGGCCCGCCGCACCCGATCAAGCACGAGCACGACCCGCTCGGGATCGCGCTCGGTCGCACGGGGGTCCCCGAACGCGCCCACCAGGCGGTCGGCCCCTTCCTCGAGCAGGCGCGCCTGCTCGGCCGGCGCACGGCCGAGCTGCACGTGGCCCTGGCCGATGACCGCGGTGATCCGGCCTTCGCCCCCGAGCCGATGACCCGGCTCAGCCAGCGCAGCCTCTACCAGTCGATCCGTAACGCGGTACGCCTCGGGCTCCGCGCCGCCGGGCGGGAGGCCCGCAACCTCACCGACCCCGACCTGCGCGCCGAGGTGCAGCGCATCGTCGCCGCGGAGGACGAGCTGCTCGCGCGCGTCAAGGGGCTGACCGACGCCCCGATCCACGCCACCCGCAGCCGTATCCACGGCGACTACCACCTCGGCCAGGTGCTGTTCACCGGCCGGGACTTCGTGATCATCGACTTCGAGGGTGAGCCGGCCCGGCCGCTCGGGGAGCGGCGGCTGAAGCGTTCCCCGCTGCGGGACGTGGCCGGGATGCTCCGCAGCCTGCAGTACGCGACGGCCTCCACCCTGCGCGACCAGGTCGATCGCGGCCTGGTCACCCCCGACCATCCCAACCACGACCTGCTGACCGCGTGGCTCGACCGGTGGCTGACCTGGGTCAGCGCGGCCTTCCTCGAGGGCTACCTCGAGGTCGCCGCCGACGGGTCCTTCGTCCCCGACGAGCCGGCGCACCTGCGGCTGCTGCTGGACGCCTTCCTCCTCGAGAAGGCCGTCTACGAGCTGGGCTACGAGATGAACAACCGTCCGAGCTGGGTGGCCATCCCGCTGGCCGGGATCGCCCAGGTCCTCGACCGAGAGGTGGCACGATGACGAGCCCGATCACCGACGACGACCTGTTCCTGTTCAACGAGGGCACGCACCTGCGCCTGTGGGAGAAGCTCGGTGCCCACCTCGCCACCGACGAGGACGGCGTGGACGGGGTGCACTTCGCGGTGTGGGCGCCCAACGCCCGCGAGGTCACCGTCATCGGCGACTTCAACGGCTGGGACCGGCACTCGCCGGAGGGCCGCATGTGGGCCCGCGGGGTGTCGGGTATCTGGGAGCGCTTCGTGCCCGGCGCCTCGGTGGGTGACGGCTACAAGTTCCACGTCGTCTCCCACCACGGGGGCTACGCGGTGGACAAGGCCGACCCCTACGCCGTCCACGCCGAGACGCCGCCGCTGACCGCCTCCAAGGTCTGGGACCTCGCCTACGCCTGGGACGACGACGAGTGGATGGCCACCCGTGGCGAGCGGCAGGGGCTGGATGCGCCCATGGCGATCTACGAGGTCCACCTCGGCTCCTGGCGCCGCTCCGGCGACGGCAACCGGCCGTTGACCTACCGGGAGCTCGCCGAACCGCTCATCTACCACGTCCAGGCGATGGGCTTCACCCACGTGGAGTTCCTGCCGATCATGGAGCACCCCTTCTACGGCTCCTGGGGCTACCAGTCCACGGGCTACTTCGCCCCGACCTCCCGCTACGGGACACCGCAGGATCTCAAGCACCTCATCGACCAGCTCCACCAGGCAGGGATCGGGGTGATCCTGGACTGGGTGCCGAGCCACTTCCCGACCGACGAGTTCGCCCTGGGCAACTTCGACGGCACGCACCTGTTCGAGCACGCCGACCCCAAGCAGGGGTTCCACCCGGACTGGTCGAGCTTCATCTTCAACTACGGCCGTCCCGAGGTGGTCGCCTTCCTGCTGTCCTCGGCGCTGTTCTGGCTCGAGGAGTACCACGTCGACGGGCTGCGGGTGGACGCGGTCGCGTCCATGCTCTACCTCGACTACTCGCGCGAGGAGGGCGAGTGGATCCCGAACATCTACGGGGGCAACGAGAACCTCGAGGCGATCGAGTTCCTGCGCCGGTTCAACACCGAGGTGTTCCAGCGCTTCCCCGACGTGCAGACCTTCGCCGAGGAGTCGACCTCGTGGCCGATGGTGTCCCGCCCGACCTACCTCGGCGGGCTCGGGTTCGGCTTCAAGTGGGACATGGGCTGGATGCACGACACGCTCAAGGTCTTCGAACGTGACCCGATCCACCGCAAGTACCACCACGACCAGCTCACCTTCCGCTCGATCTACGCCTACTCGGAGAACTACACCCTGCCGCTGTCCCACGACGAGGTGGTGCACGGCAAGGGGTCGCTGATCGGGAAGATGCCGGGGGACACCTGGCAGCGGTTCGCGAACCTGCGTGCCCTGTACGGCTACATGTTCACCACCCCCGGCAAGAAGCTGCTGTTCATGGGGGGCGAGTTCGGGCAGTGGTCGGAGTGGGCGCATGAGCGCTCGCTGGACTGGCACCTGTTCGACGGCGACCCGAACCACCGCATGCTGCTGCACTGCCTGCGCGACCTGGCGACCCTGTACCGCGACACCCCGGCCCTGCACGAGGGCGACAGCGAGCCCTTCGGCTTCGAGTGGCTCGACGGCAGCGACTGGCAGGCCTCGGTGATCAGCTACCTGCGCCGCGCCCGGGACGGCACGGCCGCGGTGGTGGTCGCCAACCTCACCCCGATGGTGCGGGAGAACTACCGCGTCGGGTTGCCCCACGGCGGGGTGTGGAGCGAGGCCTTCAACTCCGACGCGGTCGAGTACGGCGGGTCCGGGGTCGGCAACCTCGGCGGGGTCGAGGCCCTGCCGCACCCCTTCCACGGTCGAACGCACTCCGCGGTGCTGACCCTGCCGCCCCTGTCGGTCGAGGTCTTCCTACCTACGGGCGACTGACGGCATCTCGCGTAGGCTGGGCGCGTCGCGCGGCGGGCGCGCCCCGCCACGCGAGCTGTCTGTCAGCGTGGTCCCGGTGGCCCGCGACGCTCCCACGACCCCGGAGCAGGTGTGGAACGCTTCGTCTGTGTGCATGGTCACTTCTACCAGCCGCCGCGGGAGAACCCCTGGCTGGAGGTCGTGGAACGCCAGCCGGCCGCGTACCCGTTCCATGACTGGAACGAGCGCATCACCGCCGAGTGCTACGACCCGAACACCCGGGCGCGCATCCTGGACCGCTTCGGGCGCATCACCCAGCTCGTCAACAACTACGAGCGCATCAGCTTCAACGTCGGCCCGACCCTGCTGTCGTGGATGCTGGAGGCCTCACCCGCGACCTACGCCGCGATCGTGCAGGCCGACCGGGCCAGTGCCGACCGGTTCGGGGTCGGCTCGGCCATGGCTCAGGTGTACAACCACGCCATCATGCCCCTGGCGCACCCTCGCGACGCCGCGACCCAGGTGCGCTGGGGCGTGCGGGACTTCGCGTACCGCTTCGGGCGGCGGCCGGAGGGGATGTGGCTGGCGGAGACCGCCGTCGACGACGCCACCCTGGAGCTGCTCGCCGCTGAGGGTGTCGCCTTCACGGTGCTCTCGCCCTACCAGGCCAGGCGCACCCGCCCCATCGGCCAGCCGTCGTGGACCGAGGTGAGCGGCGGCCGGGTGGACCCGACCCGGCCGTACCGGGTCGTGCTGCCCTCGGGTCGCAGCATCGTGGTGTTCTTCTACGACGGGCCGCTGTCGCAGGGGGTGGCCTTCGAGGGGCTGCTCACCGACGGTCGGCGCTTCGCCGAACGGCTGCTGCACGGGTTCGGCCCCCGCTCCGGGCCGCAGCTGGTCAACATCGCCACCGACGGCGAGTCCTACGGGCACCACCACCGCCACGGCGAGATGGCGCTCGCGGCGGCGCTCGACCACCTCGACGGCCGCGACGACCTCCAGCTCACCAACTACGCGAGCTTCCTCGCCACCCACGAGATCACCCACGAGGCCCAGGTGCTCCAGGCCACCTCCTGGAGCTGTGCCCACGGGGTGGAGCGCTGGCGCTCCGACTGCGGCTGCGGCGGCGAGTCCGGGCTGCACCAGCGTTGGCGTGCCCCGCTGCGGGCGGCGCTCGACGAGCTGCGCTCGGGCCTGGAGACGGTGTTCACCGACCTCGGTGCCGCGGTGTTCGACGACCCCTGGGCCGCCCGGGACGACTACATCGACGTCATCCTGCACCGCGACGACAACCTCGCCCCCTTCCTGGAGCGCCACACCGGACGGGTGGGGACCCGGCCGGAGCGCGTCCGGGCGCTCAAGCTGCTCGAGCTGCAGCGCCACGCGCTGCTGATGTACACCAGCTGCGGCTGGTTCTTCGACGACCTCGCCCGACCTGAGCCGGTCCAGGTGCTGCGCTACGCCGCGCGCGCGATCCAGCTGGCCCGGGACGTGACCGGGGTCGACGACCTCGAGCCACGCTTCATCGCCGCCCTCGGCAAGGCGGAGTCCAACGAGCCCGCCACCCCCGACGGGGCGGCTATCTACGCCGAGCGGGTCCGAGCGAAGACCATCGGGCTGGAGCAGGTCGCTGCCCACTTCGCGATGGCGAGCGTCTCGGAGCCCTACGGCACCTCCGAGCGGATCGGCTCCTACGAGGTGCTGCGCACCGCCGAGCACCGCGAGCGGGCCGGCCGGGCGCAGCTGGTGGTGGGGCAGCTGACCGTGCGGTCGGTGGTCACCCACGCCGAAGCCGCCTTCGAGTACGCCGTCCTCCACCTCGGCGACCACTCCTTCCTGTGCGGGGTGCGCGTCCAGGGGGACAAGCACACCTACGGCGAGCTGCGTGACGAACTGGACCGGCACTTCCAGACCGCTGACTTCCCGGCCGTGATCCGCGCGATCGACTACCACTTCGAGGGTGAGCCCTTCACGCTCCGCGACCTGTTCCGCGACGAGCAGCAGCGCATCCTGGACCGGGTGCTGGCCACGACCATGGAGGAGGTCGAGGCCTCCTACCGCGGGATCTTCCGCAGCCGCGCCCCGCTCATGCGCTACCTCAGCGAGCTGGAGACCGAGCTGCCGTCACCGCTGCGCAACGCCGCCGAGGTGGTGCTCAACGCCGAGCTCGAGACCCAGCTCGGTACCACCGGGCCGGACCCCGCACGGGTCGAGGCGCTGCTCGAGGAGGCCGAGCGGTTCGGGGTGACCCTGGACGCCGACGGGCTCTCCCACACCCTGGCGCAGTCGGTGGCCCGTATCGCCAGCCGCATCCAGGACCTGCTCGCCGTGGGCGCGGACCCGCTCGTCACCTTCGAGCCACACCACGCCGGCACGATGCAGCGGGTCCGGGACCTGATCGCGGTCATCGAGCTGGTGCCCTTCGAGGTGAACCTGTCCCCGGCCCAGGACGTGCTGTGGCAGCTGATCACCCGCTACCACGTCGGGCTCGCCAGTCGTGCCCGGGCCGGGGACGCGGCAGCCGTGCGCTGGCTGGAGGAGCTCACCGGCGCCGCGGTCGCGCTCAACGTGGCGGTGCCGGCCCCCGGGCCGGGCATCGCGGCGGGGACCGGCGGCAGCGCCAGCGTCGAGGTGGGCGTATGAGCCTGACGGATCCCGCGAGCGCGCCGGCCGGCACCCGGCCCGGGCCGGGCGTCACCTGGCTCGGGGACGGCACCGCCGCCGCGGTGGTCTGGGCGCCCCGCGCCGAGCACCTCGAGGTGGTGCTCGATCCGGAGGGGGTGGCCCGCGTCGTACCGCTGACGCCGGCGCCGCGTGGCTGGTGGACCGGTCTGCTGGACCAGGTCGCCCCGGGGATGCGCTACCGGCTCCGGGTGCACCGCGGGGGCGAGGTCGTCGACCGCGCCGACCCGGCGTCGAGGTGGCAGCCGGCCGGGCCTCAGGGACCCTCGGCGATCGACGACGCGGCCGGCTTCGCCTGGACCGATGCCGCCTTCCGTGCGCCGCCGCTGCACGAGCAGGTCGTCTACGAGCTGCACGTGGGCACCTTCACCCCCGAGGGCACCTTCGACGCGGTCGCCGCGCACCTCGACCACCTCGTGGACCTCGGCATCACCACCATCGAGCTGCTCCCGACCTGGCAGTTCTCCGGCGGCCGCAACTGGGGCTACGACGGCGTGCTGCCCTTCGCGGTCCAGGACACCTACGGCGGGCCTGAAGGCCTGCGCCGCCTCGTCGACGCCGCCCACGCCCGGGGGCTCGCGGTGTGGCTGGACGTCGTCTACAACCACCTCGGCCCGGAGGGCAACCACCTCGACGACTTCGGTCCGTACCTGACCGAGGCCCGCGGCACCCCGTGGGGTCCGGGGCTCAACACCGATGGCGAGGGCGCCGACGGGGTCCGCCGGTGGGTGATCGAGCACGGCATCGCCTGCGTCCGCGAGCTCCACCTCGACGGCTTCCGGCTCGATGCCGTCCACGGCATCGTGGACACCTCGGCGGTGCACCTGCTCGAGGCGTTCACCACCGCGGTCAAGCGTGCCGGCGAGGCGCTGGGCAAGCCGATCCACGTCATCGCCGAGTCCGACCTGTGCGATCCGCGGCTCGTGCGGGAGGTGGCGGCCGGCGGGTACGGGCTGGACGCCCAGTGGGCCGACGACCTCCACCACGCCGTGCACGTCGCGCTCACCGGCGAGCGTGACGGCTACTACGTCGACCACGCCGGGCTCGAAGACCTCGCGGTGATGCTGCGCGACCGGTTCGTCCTCGCCGGGCGGTACTCCGAGCACCGCGGCCGGACCGTCGGCCGGCCCGGTCGGGACCTGCCCTACGACCGGTTCGTGGTGTGCGTCCAGAACCACGACCAGGTCGGCAACCGGATGCTCGGGGAGCGGCTGACGGCCCTGACCGACACCGCCGGGCTCGAGGTCGCCGCCGCGATCGTGCTGACCTGCCCTTTCGTCCCGATGCTGTTCATGGGGGAGGAGTACGCGGAGGCTGCCCCCTTCCAGTACTTCACCTCCCACACCGGTGCGGCGCTGATCGAGGCCGTGCGGACCGGCCGGCGTGAGGAGTTCGCCGCCTTCGCCTGGCAGGGTGAGGCGCCGGATCCGCAGGACGAGGCGACCTTCGCTCGTTCCACCCTCGACCTCGCGCTCGCCCGCGACGGCGGCGAGCACGAGGCGATGTTCGCGCTGTACCGCGACCTGATCGCGCTGCGCCGGGCCCTGCCGGTCCTGACCGACCCGGCCGGCGACGACGTCGCGGTGACCGTGGTGCCGGGCGTGCAGGCCGTCGGGCTGCACCGTGCCGGGCCGCACGGTGAGGCGGTCCTCGCCATCAACGCCGCCGAGCAGGACGTCGAGGTGGTGCTCGCCGACGCGGCCGGGCCGTGGCACGAGCGGTTCTCCACCGCCGGGCGCCGCAACGGCGGCAGCGACCCGGCCGGCCCCCACGAGCAGGACGGCCCCGTGCTCACGGTGCCGCTCACCCGCCGCAGCGTGCGCGTGTTCGTGCGCGCCGGCACGACCGACAGGGATGCGACGTGACCGAGCTCTGGCCCGGCAAGGCCTACCCGCTTGGCTCGACGTTCGACGGGTACGGCACGAACTTCTCCGTCTTCTCCGACGTTGCGGAGAGGGTCGAGCTGTGCCTCTACCACGCCCGCGGCCGGGAGGAGCGCATCGACCTGCCGGAGGTCACCGGTGCCGTGTGGCACGGCTACGCCCCCGACGTCGCGCCGGGCACCCGCTACGGCTACCGCGTGCACGGGCCCTACGACCCGGCGCGGGGCCTGCGCTGCAACCCCCACAAGCTGCTGCTCGACCCCTACGCGAAGACCGTCGTGGGCGATCTGACCTGGGACGAGGCGGTGTTCGGGTACCGGTTCGGGGATCCCGACGGGCCGATGAACACCCGCAACTCGGCCCGGCACGTGCCGAAGGGCGTGGTGACCCAGTCCTACTTCGAGTGGGGCAACGACCGGCCACCACGCACCCCCTGGAACGAGACGGTCATCTACGAGGCCCACGTCAAGGGCCTGACGATGCGGCACCCGGCGGTGCCGGAGCACCAGCGCGGCACCTACTCCGGGCTCGCCCACCCCGCGGTGGTCCAGCACCTCGTCGATCTCGGGGTGACCGCGATCGAGCTCCTGCCGGTCCACCGCTTCCTGCACGAGCACCACCTCGTGGAGCAGGGGCTCTCCGACTACTGGGGCTACAACACGATCGCCTTCCTCGCCCCTCACGACGCCTACGCCTCGGTCGAGGCCGAGCGGGTCGTGCCCGAGTTCAAGCGCATGGTCCGCACCCTGCACGAGGCCGGCATCGAGGTCATCCTCGACGTCGTCTACAACCACACCGCCGAGGGCAACCACCTCGGGCCGACGCTGAGCATGAAGGGGTTCGACAACCAGGCCTACTACCGCCTCGTCGATGACGACCCGCGCTACTACATGGACTACACCGGCACGGGCAACTCCATGAACATGCGCCACCCCCACGTGCTGCAGCTGATCATGGACTCCCTGCGGTACTGGGTCACCGAGATGCACGTCGACGGGTTCCGCTTCGACCTGGCCTCCACCCTGGCCCGGGAGCTGCACGACGTCGACCGGCTGTCGACCTTCTTCGAGGTGATCCAGCAGGACCCGGTCATCTCCCAGACGAAGCTCATCGCCGAGCCGTGGGACATCGGCGAGGGCGGCTACCAGGTCGGCAACTTCCCGCCGCTGTGGTCGGAGTGGAACGGCCGCTACCGCGACACCGTCCGCGACTTCTGGCGCGGGGTGGACGAGACCGTGCCGGAGTTCGCGGCCCGCTTCACCGGCTCCAGCGACCTGTACCAGTCCGACCGACGCCGCCCGAGCGCCTCGATCAACTTCGTCACCGCCCACGACGGGTTCACGCTGCGCGACCTCGTGTCGTACAACGACAAGCACAACGAGGCGAACGGGGAGGACAACCGCGACGGCACCGACGACAACCGCTCCTGGAACTGCGGGGCGGAGGGCGAGACCACCGACCCCGAGGTGCTGCGGCTGCGCGCCCGGCAGCAGCGCAACCTGCTCACCACCCTGCTGCTCAGCCAGGGCGTGCCCATGGTGCTCGGCGGCGATGAGCTCGGCCGCTCCCAGGGCGGCAACAACAACGGCTACGCCCAGGACAACGAGATCTCCTGGTTCGACTGGGACCTGGTCGACCACGACCTGCTGGCCTGGACGCAGGCGCTCATCCGGCTGCGCAACGACCACCCGGTGTTCCGGCGGCGGCGTTTCTTCGAGGGCCGCAGCGTCCGGGGGGAGCGGTTCAGCGACATCGCATGGTTGACGCCCGACGGGGAGCCGATGTCCGACGAGCACTGGGAGTCGGGGTACGCGAAGTCGCTCCAGATCTACCTGAACGGCTCGGGGCTCGCCTCCAAGGACGAGCGCGGCTTGATGGTCGTGGACGACTCCTTCCTGCTGCTCATCAACGCCCACTACGAGGAGCTGACCTTCACGGTCCCCGCGACCGGTCCGTCCGCACCCTTCGTGGTCGTGCTCGACACCGATGAGCCGCGGCTGCGTGAGCCCGAGGACGTCCGGGAGGACCTCGCGCTCGGGGCGACACGCACGGTGCCCGCCCAGGGGATGGTGCTCCTGCGCGAGGTGCGCGAGGGCTGGCGGTGACCGTCACCGCCGCCCCGCGACCGCCGGGCACGGGTCCCGCTGCGCGGCCGGTGCGGGCCACCTACCGGCTCCAGCTGCACGACGGCTTCACCTTCGCCGACGCAGCCCGGGTCGTGCCGCGCCTGGCCGAGCTCGGCATCAGCCACCTCTACCTCTCGCCGATCCTGGAGGCCGTGCCGGGTTCGATGCACGGCTACGACGTGCTCGACCCCGGGCGTGTGCGCGCGAGCCTTGGCGGTGAGCCGGGGCTGCGCTCGCTGGCAGCGACCGCCCACGCGCACGGGCTCGGGCTCGTGGTCGACATCGTCCCGAACCACGTCGGTCTGGTCAGCCCTGGCAACCCCTGGTGGTGGGACGCCCTGGCTCACGGCCCCGACGGGCGCTACGGCCGGCACCTCGACGCCCACTGGCAGCCCGGCCCGCACGGGCAGCCGACCCTGCTCGTGCCCGAGCTCGGGGAGCGGCTCGAGGAGGCGCTGGCGGGCGACGATCTGCAGCTGGCCTACGTCGAGGACGGTCGCGACCCGGCGTGGCGGATCGTCTACCACGAGCACGCCTGGCCGGTGGCGCCCGGCACCCTCGAGGCGACCGGGCTCGACCCGGCCGAGGTCGCCGACAGCATCGCGCGCTGCCGACGCGACCGGCAGGTGCTGCGGTCGCTGCTGGACCGTCAGCACCACCAGCTCGGCTACTGGCGCCGCGCCAACCAGGAGCTCGACCACCGACGCTTCTTCGACGTCGACACCCTCGGTGGGGTCCGGGTCGAGGACCCGGAGGTGTTCGCCGACGTGCACGCCGCGATCCTGCCCCTGGTCGCCGACGGCACGATCGATGGCCTGAGGATCGACCATCCCGACGGTCTCGCGGACCCGGTCGGCTACCTCACGGACCTGCGCGCCGCGGTGGGACCGGACACCTACCTGGTGATCGAGAAGATCCTGGAGCACGGCGAGCGCTTCCGGCCCGAGTGGCCGGTCGCCGGCACGGTCGGCTACGAGCTCGCCGCGCCCACCCTCGGGATCCACCTCGACCCGGCCGCCGGGGAGATCCTCGACGACCTCCAGACCCGCCTCACGGGCACCGAACTGCACCGCGGCCGACTCATCGACGACGCCAAGCGCACCGCGCTCGAGGTCCTGTTCGGTGCGGAGCGGGCCCGCATCACCGCCTTCGCCGCCGAGGCCCTGCCGGAGCTCGCCGACGAGGAGCTCGCGCAGGCGCTCACCGAGTTGGTCGTGGTCTGGCCGGTGTACCGGACCTACCTGCGACCGGGGCGGGCACCGGTCGACCCGCGCGACACGGTGGTCGTGGACCGTGCGGTGGCGCACGCGGCCGCCCGGCGCCCCGAGCTCGCCGGCACCCTGGCCCGCCTGGCGGCGCTGCTGCTGCACACCCCTGAGGCGGACCCCGACGCGGAGGCGTTCGTGACCGCCTTCCAGCAGCTCACGGGCCCGGCGATCGCCAAGGGCGTCGAGGACACCGTCCTGTACCGCGACACCCGGTTCACCGCGGTCAACGAGGTCGGCTCGCACCCCGCCGAGGTCGGTGCGAGCGTCGCGGAACTGCACGGGCTGGACGTCGAGGTGGCCGCGCACCGGCCGGCCACGATGCGCCTGTCCTCCACCCACGACACCAAGCGCAGCGAGGACGTGCGGGCCCGGCTGGCCGTGCTGTCCCAGCGGCCGCGCTGGTGGGTGGCGACCGTGGCCGAGCTGGAGGCCGCCACCGCGCACCTGCGGCTGGACGCTCCCGACCGCGGCGGCTCCTGGCCCCTGCCCGCGCACGAGCACCTGGCCTGGCAGACCGCGGTCGGGACCTGGCCGATCGGGGCCGACCGGCTGCACGGCTACCTGCTGAAGGCCGCCCGGGAGGGCAAGGAGATCACCGACTGGCTCACGCCGAACGAGGCGTACGAGCGGGCGCTCGAGCGGTACGCCCGTGCGCTCACCGAGGAGCCGGCGCTGCTCGCCCTGCTGGAGCGGGCGGTGGCGGACATCGCCGCCGCAGGCCACGTCACCGCCCTCGCCATGACCCTGACGAAGCTCACGGCCCCCGGGGTGCCCGACACCTACCAGGGCACCGAGGTGTGGGACCGCTCCCTCGTCGACCCGGACAACCGCCGGCCGGTCGACCACGACCGGCTCGCGGGGTTGGCCGCCGACCTGGCCGGACGGGAGCCGTCGGCGGCGCTGGCCGGTGAGCTGCTCGGTGGGCTCGGCGACCCCCGTGACGACGGGCGCGCCAAGCTGTGGGTCACCCGCCAGGCGCTCAGGCTCCGCCGCGACCGCCCCGACCTGCTGGCCCCGGGCGCTTCCTTCGCGCCACTGTGGGCCCGCGGGCGCGACGCCCGCAAGGTCTGGGCCGCGGTGCGCGGCGGTGGCGCGGTGGCCGTGGTCCCGTGCCGGGTGGCCCAGGTGCCCGGCCCGCCCGACGCGCTCGACCTCGGCGATACGACCCTCGAGCTGCCGACGGGCCGCTACCTCGACGTCCTGGCCGGTCGCCGGACCACCGGGGGGGAACGGACCGTGACCGAGCTGCTGGCGGGCTTCCCCGTCGCGCTGTACGTGAAGGAGTGAGCCGTGGACCACGCACAGCTGGCAGCGCTCGGGATCTGGACCACCTACCACGACGCCTTCGGCACCCGCTACGACCTCTCCGAGGAGGCCGCCACGCAGCTGCTCGAGGCGATGGACCTCTCGCCCGGCCAGCCCGTGCCCGACGGGCGGGACGCGGTGGTGGTCACCGGCCCGCACCGCTGCGAGTCGGTCCCGCCCGGGGAGCTCGCCCTGGAGGACGGCACGCACCTGCGGGTGGACGGGCAGCTCCCGGCCGAGCTGCCGCTCGGGTACCACGATCTGCACCGCGACGACGGGGTCGTGACCCGCATCGTCTCCAGCCCCGGCACCGCCCCGGCGCACCCGCCCCGGATCTGGGGGCTCGCCGTCCAGGCCTACGCGCTGCACTCGCGCCACTCCTGGGGGGTGGGTGACCTCGACGACCTCAGGCGCCTGGCGGCCTGGGCCGGTCGCGCTGGCGCCCGCACCCTGCTGGTCAGCCCCCTGGATGCGGTCGTGCACGAGGAGGAGCGCGAGCAGAGCCCCTACTTCCCGTCCTCCCGCCGGTTCCGGGACCCGCTCTACCTCGCCGTCCACGAGGTGCCGGGTATCGAGCAGGTCGGCGAGCAGGTCCTCGCCGAGCTCGCTGAGGCCGCCCGCGGCGACGGGACGCGCATCGACCGGGGCCGGGTCATCGCCGCCAAGCGCGAAGCGATGGAGCGGCTGTGGGTCGCCCAGGGTCGCCGGGAGCCGCATCCGGCCTTCGCGGCCTACCGGGCCGAGCAGGGCGAGGCGCTCGCGCGCTTCGCGACCTTCGAGACGATCAGCGAGCGGTACGCCGCCGGGTTCCGGCGCTGGCCCGCTGCCCTGCAGGACCCGGACGGTCCCGCGGTCGCCGAGGTGGTGGCCACCGAGACCGACCGGGTGACCTTCCACGCCTGGGTGCAGTGGCACCTCGACGAGCAGCTGCGGGCCGCCGGGCAGGCCGCCCCGCTCATGCGCGACCTGCCGATCGGGGTCGACCCGGAGGGTGCCGATGCGTGGGAGTGGCAGGACGTGCTCGCCACCGGCGTCACCATCGGGGCGCCACCGGACGAGCTCGGCCCCGACGGGCAGGACTGGCTGCTGCCGGCGTTCATCCCCTGGAAGCTCCGCCAGGTCGCCTACCGGCCCTTCATCGAGACGCTCCGCGCCGCGTTCCGCCACGCCTCGGCGGTGCGCATCGACCACGTGCTCGGCCTGTACCGCCTGTTCTGGATCCCGCCGGCCGGCCCGACGTCGGGGACCTACGTGGACCAGGACCGTGCGGCCCTGCTCGACATCCTGGCGCTGGAGGCCCACCGCGCCGGGGCCTACGTGGTGGGGGAGGACCTCGGCACGGTGATGGACGGCGTGCGCGAGGACCTCGTGGGGCGGGGCATGCTGCGCTACCGGGTGCTGTGGTTCGAGGAGCAGGAACCGGCCCACTGGGACCGGCGCGGGCTCGGGTCGATCTCCACGCACGACCTGCCGTCGATCGGGGGGCTGTGGACCCGGGCGGACCTCGACGCCCAGCGTGAGGCCGGGGTGGCACCGGACGTGGAGCGCCTCGAGCGGATGCGCCGCGACCTCGCCCAGCGCGCCGGGCTCGCCGAGGACGCCGAGCTGGCCACCGCGTGCGTGGCGGCGGCCCGGCTGCTCGCTGGCGCCGGCTGTGACGTGGTGGTCGCCCAGCTCGAGGACGCGATCGGGGCCACCCACCGCATCAACGTGCCCGGGACCGACGCGACCCAGCGGCCCGACAACTGGTGCCTGCCGCTGCCGGTGGCGGTCGAGGACCTGCGTGACCACGACCTGGCCCGCCGGGTCACCGCCGTGCTGCGTGAGGCGCGGCCGGTCTGAGCGGTCGGGTCACCAGCCGGCGTCGGGATCGGCGATCCACCGCTCACCGGGTGGCCGGTCGACGACCAGCTCGAAGTGCATCCCGTCGGGCACGACCCAGTCGCCGCCCCAGGCGAACCCGTGCCGGGTGAACACCTCCACGACCTCGGCCGGCAGGGTCGGGGTCGCACCGAACCCGTTGGTCTGCACGTTCAGGTCGATCGAGATGCCCCAGGCGTGCGTCGACGGGGCCCGCACGACCTGGACCCGGGGGCCCCAGCACCCGCCGACGTCGCCAGGGTCGAGCAGGTGGTCGAGGTCGCGCTCGACGAGCTCCTCGAGCGCTGCGGTGAGCGGGTCGAACAGCAGGACGTGGCAGGTCTGCTCGCCGACGATCGGCAGGCTGCGCCGCTCGAGGGCGGCCGCCTGCCAGGCGGCGTCCTGCTGGAACCACCGTCCCGGCGCGTCCGAGATGGCGAACTCGCCGAAGACGCGCTTGAGCCGGGCCGGGGCCATCAGGTCCGGGGCGTGCCGCAGGACCGGGACCTCGCCGCCGCGGACCTGCACCAGGGGCGTACCAGCCACGTTGCGGAAGCGCCTCAGGACCTCCTCGTCGCCAGCGTCGGCGCGTCGGGCCAGCACGTAGGCCTCCCAGGTCGGCGCGAGCGGGCTCGCGGTGGTGACCAGCACCTCGGCGGCTCCGACGAGCGGGTCGGGCAGCACCCCGGCGACGCGCACCTCGGTGCCGTCGGCGACGCGGAGCCGGCCGCCGACACCCACCTGGCGCACCACCGCGCTGCTCGCCGACAGCAACGCCTCGCCGGGCCCGAGATCGAGCACCTCGGGGACCTGCAGCAGCGCCGCGTAGCCGGCCGGCTCGACGGCGAGCACCTCGATGGGGTAGCGCCAGCCCGCCTCGGTCCGGTCGACCGCTCGCCCCTCGGCATCCCAGGTCGCCACCAGATCCTGGTAGCCGGCCCGGACCACGGTCGCGGCCTCGATCGCGGGGTCGGCCCGCAGCCGGGCGGCCAGGTCGCCCGGGAGGCGGCTCTGGGCGCTCAGCGCGATCGTGGCCGGATCGCTGGCGGGGTTGGCCTCCGGTGGCGCCGCGCGCTGGGCCCCGGTGGCGGCCTCGGGGCCCCGGTCCCAGATGCTCGTGAACGCCCGGGTGTCCCCGGTCGCAGCGGTCGCCACGCTGGCGAGCACCGCCGACCCGGCATCCTCGCTCCTCGGCGCCAGGCTGCCCGGGACCGTGGTCGCGAGGTGGGCGCGCGGCTCCGGCGGTGGCAGCAGATCCGCGCCCCAGGCGGCGCGTAGCGCGAGCCCGACGAGCACGAGCCCGACCAGGGGGATGGCCGCGGGCGCACCGCGACGGGCCCGGGAGGACCGGGCCGTGGTCGCTGCCCTGGCCGTGGTGCGCATACCCGTCCATCGGCCGCGGCTGACCGGGCTGAACCGGCGGGACGGACGGGTGGCGCCCCGGGGGTCACCCGGCGTCGTTGGGGTCCGGCAGCCAGCGATCGCCCGGGGGCCGGTCCACGACCAGCTCGAAGTGCATCCCGTCCGGCACGGGCCACGTCCCGCCCCAGACGAACCCCTGGCGGGTGAACGCCTCGATGACCTCAGGCGGCATGGTCGGCTCGGCGCCCTGGTGGTTGCCCTGCACGTTGACGTCCAGGGCGACGCCCCAGGCGTGGCTGGACAGGGTCGTGCCGCGCTGCACCCGTGGCGCCCAGCACCCGGTCGAGTCGGCCGGGTCCACGAGGTCGTCCAGGCCCCGCTCGACGAGCTCCTCGAGGGCGGCGGTGAGCGGCTCGAACATCGCCTCGTGGCACTCCAGCGTCCCGATGATCGGGACCTCCCGCTCCGCGTAGGCCGCGCGCAGCCAGGTGGCACCCTGCTGGACCCACCGGCCGGGGCCATCGGTGATCGCGAACTCGCCGAAGGCCCGCTTCAGCCGTGCCGGGGCCATGACGTCGGGGGCGTGCCGGAGCACCGGAACCTCGCCGCCGTGGGCCGTGACGAGCGCGTCCGCGTCGAGGTCGAGGTCGCGGGCGGTGGCCGCCAGGTCGACGGGTGCGGACGGGTCACGCTGGGTCGCGAGCAGGTACCTCGGCTCGGTGGGGGCGATCGTGCTGGCGGTGGAGACCACCACCTCGCCCGCGCCGAGCTGGGCGTCGGGCAGGACACCGGCGACGACGAGCTCGGTGCCGTCCTCGAAGCGCAGCACCGCTGAGGGCTCGAGCCGGCGCACCGCGGCGCTGCTGGCCGACAGCAGCGCCTCGCCGGGGCCGAGCGTGGCGACCTCGGGCACGGCGAGCACCTCGGCGTAGCTCGCCGGCTCGACCGCGAGCACCTCCACCGGGAAGCGCCACGCCTCTGGCAGCTCGTCCACCGCGGCGCCGTCGGCACGCGCGGTGGCGACCAGGCCCAGGGTGTCGCCGCGCACGACGGTGGTCGCGGTGAGCGCCGGCTCCTCAGCGAGCCGCGCCTCGAGCCCGTCGGGCAGGCCGCCGGAGGCGCTCACCAGCAGCGTCGCCGGGTCGCTGCCGGGCTCGTACCCGGCCGACTCGCTCGATCGCGGCGCCGGTGGGGTCACCGGCTCGTTCGGTCGCGGTGTGGGCGGGGTCCCCGTCCGAGGCTCGATCGCTGCCGTGCCGGCGCCGTCACCCTCGCCGTCTGCGTCGATGGCCTCCTGCACCATGGCCGCGACGCTCAGCGCCAGCCCGACGGCGAGCACCGCGGCGACCACGGCAAGTCGCCGTGCGGGCCGACGACGGCGGGGGAGAGAAGCGGTCGAGCGGTCGGGCATCGACGGTCCAGGTACGGAGGGGGGAGGTCCGGCGCCGGCGACGCTAGCCCCCGCGCCGCCGCCCGGACGGTCGCGACGGGTGCGCCGTCCGGCCAGCGCCCAACGGGCGCGGATCGTGGACGTACGTCCGCGCCGACCTCAGCCCGTCTCGCCGAGCTCGAGGATCGGGGCGGCCCGCAACTGCGGGCGCAGGGGGGGCCGGGCTCGGGCGCGCAGCGCCGCCTCCTCCTGCCGGGCCTGCGCGTAGACCTCGACGGTGCGCCGGGCCACGGCACCCCAGTCGTAGCGGTCGCGGGCCCGGGCGTGCCCGCGGTGCACCAGGTCGGCGGCGAGCGCGTCGTCGGTCAGCACCCGCACCAGGGCGTCGGCGAGCTCCTCCGGCTCCTGCGGGGTGAAGGACAACCCGGAGCCGTCCGCGACGATCTCCCGCAGGCCGCCGGTGTCGCCCACCACGACCGGGGTCCCGCACGCCATCGCCTCCACCGCGACCAGCCCGAAGGGCTCGTAGATCGACGGGACGACCGCGACATCCGCCGCCCCGAAGTGCAGCCGCAGCTCCCGGTCGGCGAGGAAGCCGGTGAAGCGCACGTGACGAGCGAGCTTCAGCCGTCGCACCTCACGCTTGAGCTCCTCGGAGTAGGTCCCGACCCCGGCGACGTACAGCCGGGTCGGGCCGACCCGCCGGCGCACGTCGACCAGCGCAGCCAACAGGGTCTGCACGCCCTTCTCGTACTCGAGCCGGCCGGCGAACAGGATCATCCGGGTGCGTGGCCCCGTGAGCGTGGCGCGCATCTCGGCGGCGTCGGCCGGGTCCACCAGGAAGTCCCGCACGTCCACCCCGTTGGGCACCACGTCGAGCTTGTCCGGCGGGAGCGCGAAGATCTCCTCGAGCTGCTCGCGCATGTAGTCGGAGCAGACGATGACCCGCCGGGCCTCGTAGGTCAGCCACCACTCGATCTGGTGGATGAGCTTGTTCATCGGCCCGGGCAGCCAGCCCTGGTGGCGGCCGTACTCGGTGGCGTGCACCGTGGCCACGACGGGCAGGTCCCAGGTCTCCTTCAGACCGGCCGCGGCGTAGGCCACGAGCCAGTCGTGGGCGTGGACCACGTCGATGTCCCGCTCGCGCAGCAGTCGTCCCGCGACGGCCTGGATGCGGTTGTTGAAGGCGAGCACCCACGCGACCAGCTGGTCGAAGCCGATCACGGGGGGCGCCTCCGGGATCCGGATGACGTGGACGCCGTCCTCGATGCTGTCCTGGATCTCCGGGGCGTCGGGCAGGTCCCGGGTGACGACGTGGACCTCGTGGCCCTCGTCGGCCAGCGAGCGTGCGAGCGCCCCGACGTGCCGGCCGAGGCCACCGACGACGTGTGGCGGGTACTCCCAGGTGAGCAGCAGGATGCGCACGTGCGTGGCTCCGGGGACGGGGCAGGGGCTCAGCCGGTGATCAGCTCGCGGTACAGCGCGGCGGTGCGCTCGGCGATGGTGGACCAGGCGAAGGTGGACTCGACCCGGCGGCGGCCGGCCGCCCCGAACGCGGCGGACCGGTCCGGGTCGTCGAGCAGGGCGGCGATCGCCGCCGCGAGGTCGAGGGCGAAGGCCGCCGGGTCGGCGGGGCTGCCCATCGGGTCGTCGCCGGGGGTGAGCGGCACGAGCGTGCCGGTCTCGCCGTCGACCACGACCTCGGGTATGCCGCCGACGGCGCTGGCGACCACGGCCGTCCCGCACGCCATCGCCTCGAGGTTGACGATCCCGAAGGGTTCGTAGATCGACGGGCACACGAAGACCTGGGCGTGTGTCAACAGCTGGATGACCTTCCGCCGGGGCAGCATCTCGTCGATCCAGATGATCTCCGCCGGCGCGTCGGCGAGCTGGGCGACCCGGGCGCGGAACTCCTCGGCGATCTGCGGGGTGTCGGGCGCGCCGGCGCACAGAACGAGCTGGGTGCCGGCTGGCAGGTGCTCGGCGGCGTCGAGGAGGTGGACGACCCCCTTCTGGCGGGTGATCCGGCCGACGAACACCACGCTCGGGCGGTCCGGGTCCACGCCGTGCTCCTGCAGCGCCGCGACACCCCGGTCGGGCTGCCAGTCGCCGGGGTCGATGCCGTTGTGGATCACCCGCACCTTGTCCGGGTCCACCGCGGGGTAGGCGGCGAGCACGTCGTCACGCATCCCCTTCGACACCGCGATGACGGCGTCCGCACCCTCGATGCCGGTCCGTTCGCAGAAGCTGGACAGGGCGTAGCCGCCACCGAGCTGCTCGGCCTTCCAGGGCCTGAGCGGCTCGAGGCTGTGGGTGGTGACCACGTGCGGCACCCCGTGGAGGAGCTTGGCGAGGTGGCCGGCCAGGTTCGCGTACCAGGTGTGGCTGTGGACGAGGTCGACCCCGCGCACCCCGGCGGCGATGAGCAGATCCACCGAGACGGTGCGCAGCGCCGCCAGTTCCGGCTCCGGGCCGGCCAGCGCCTCCCACTCCCGGTAGCTCGCGGCCACCAGCGCATCGTCCCGGTCGGCCCCGAAGGCGTGCACGCGCACGTCGACCAGCGGGGCGAGCGCCCGCGCCAGCTCGGCGATGTGCACGCCCGCACCCCCGTAGACCTCCGGGGGGTACTCCTTGGTCAACAGCCCGATGGTCAGCTCGCTCACGGGGTGCTCCTTGGTCCCGCTCCCTCGACGTCGGTGCTCAGTCCTGCGGGATCACGTCGTGCTTGCCGATCACCACCACGCCCCCCTCGGAGACGTGGAAGCGTGCGCGGTCATGCTCCGGGTCGACCCCGATGCGCGCATCGGGTGGGACGTACACGCCCTTGTCGATGATGGCCCGGCGGACCACGGCGCGGCGGCCGACCTCGACCCCGTGCAGCAGCACGCTGTCCTCGATGAGCGCCCCGGTGTGCACGTGGGCGCCGGGGGAGATCACCGAGCGGCGGACGGTCCCGCCGGAGATGACGACACCGGAGCAGACCATCGAGTCCAGCGCCATCCCGCGCCGATCATCGGTATCGAACACGAACTTGGCGGGCGGGAAGGGCGCGTGCCAGGTCATGATCGGCCAGCGGTCGTTGTAGAGGTTGAACACCGGGTGGACGCTGATCAGGTCCATGTGCGCGTCGAAGTAGGCGTCGATCGTGCCGACGTCGCGCCAGTAGCCGCGGTCGCGGTCGGTGGAGCCGGGGACGTCGTTGTCCTTGCTGAAGTCGTGGACGTTCGCCTCGCCCCGCTCGACCATCGCGGTGATGACGTCGCCGCCCATGTCGTGGTTGCTGTCCGGATCGCGGTTGTCCCGGACGATCGCGTCGACCAGCGCCTCGGTGGTGAACAGGTAGTTGCCCATCGAGGCGAACACCTTCGACGGGTCGTCGGGCAGCCCGACCGGGTCGGACGGCTTCTCCCGGAAGGCGGCGATGGAGCCGTCCTCGGCCGGCTCGATCACCCCGAAGGCGAACGCCTGCTCGATCGGGACCCTGAGCCCCGCGACGGTCACCCCGGCCCCGGAGGCGATGTGGTCCTCGAGCATGAGCGAGGCGTCCATGCGGTAGAGGTTGTCGGCCCCGAACACCGCGATGTAGTCGGGTGCCTCGTCGCGGATGAGGTTGAGGTTCTGGTAGATCGCGTCCGCCGACCCGGAGAACCACCGCTCCCCGTCGTTCATCGCCGCGGGCACGACCGAGACGTAGTTGCCCAGCAGCTGCGACATGCGCCAGGTCTTGGCGATGTGGGTGTTGAGGCTGTGGCTCTTGTACTGGGTCAGGACCGCGATCTTGCGGTAGCCGGAGTTGACGAGGTTGGACAGCACGAAGTCGATGAGCCGGTAGTTGCCCCCGAAGGGCACCGCCGGCTTGGCCCGGTCGCGGGTGAGCGGCTGCAGGCGGTTGCCCGCCCCGCCGGCCAGCACCATGCTGAAGACTTGTCGGTTCCTGGCGGTCATCGGTCCCTCCCACCGAGCTGGTGGCGCGGTCGTACCGCGTGCGCAGCGCTCGGCAGCGGTGCGCCACGGGCACGGTCCGGGGCGCGGACGGCCCCGGACCGACCCTAGTGGCTGGACCCCAAGGCGGGGTGGTCGGTGTCAGCGCACCGGCACGCCGTACCGCTCGGCGTAGTCCGCCAGCATCCGGTGGGTCGAGTACACCGGGGACAGCAGCACGATCGCGTCGAGCGCCATCGTCAGCCAGCGCTGCGGCAGCCCGTCGGCGTCGCGGTCGTGGAAGGTCGGCACGACCTCCTCATCGAGCAACCGGTACAGCTCGGCCACGTCCTGCTCGTCACGCGCGTCGGCGTCCTCGATGAGGGCGCGGTCACCGATGGACCAGCCGATCCCGGCCTCGGCAGCCGGGCCCTGGTCGCTGACCGCCTCGTCCCACCAGCCGTCCAGCACCGACAGGTTCAGGCCACCGTTCATCGCCGCCTTCATCCCGGAGGTCCCGGACGCCTCCTTGGGCCTGAGCGGCGTGTTCAGCCACACGTCGCAGCCGGAGGTCAGCAGGCCGCCGAGCTCGAGGTCGTAGCCCTCGAGGAAGACGAGCCGGCCCGCCATCCGCGGATCACCCGAGGCCTGCGCGAGCTGGCGCAGCACCGCCTGGCCGTCCCGGTCGGCGGGGTGGGCCTTGCCGGCGACGAGCAGCTGCACCGGCCGATCGGTGTCCGACAGGATCCGACCGAGCCGGTCCATGTCGCGCAGCATCAGCGTGCCGCGCTTGTAGGTCGCGAAGCGGCGGGCGAAGCCGATGGTCAGCGCCTCGGGGTCGAGCCCGTCGCCGCCGGCCGGTACCCCGGTGCGCGCCGCCCGGGTCGCCAGGCGCGCCC
>JBKHDS010000001.1:0-37636 GCA_046541215.1 Nitriliruptoraceae bacterium | reverse complement strand
GCGAGGTCGAGCGACTCGATCTCGCGATCGACGGCGCGGACGAGCTCGACCCGGCGCTCACCGCCACCAAGGGCGGAGGCGGTGCGCTGCTGCGCGAGAAGGTCGTGGCGACCATGGCGGACCGCTTCGTGCTGATCGCGACGGCCGAGAAGCTCGTGCCTCGGCTGGGGGAGAGCTTCCCGCTCCCGATCGAGGTGATCCCCTTCGCGGTCGGACCGGCCCAGCGCGCTCTCACGGAACGTGGTTATGAGGTCACGCTTCGCAAGGATGGTGCCGGGGTGGCGGTCCGCACCGACAACGGCAACCACCTCCTCGACGCTCGTCGTGCCGGCGGTATCGAGGACCCTGCGGTGGAGGACACCTGGATCACCCTCCTCCCCGGGGTCGTCGCCTGCGGGTTGTTCGTCGATCTCGCCGACCTCGCGCTCCTGGCTGAGGAGGACGGGACCGTCACCTCTCGTCATCCTCCCACCGGGGAGTGACGTCCGAGCGTGGGCGCGGATCGTCCGTCTCCGTGGCGGTGGGCGCCGCCGCGAGACCATCCGCGATGACGGCCACGATGCGCTCGAGGTCATCCACGGAGGAGAACTCCACGGTCAGCTTCCCCTTCCGGGCTCCCATAGCGATCCTCACCCGGGTCTGGAGGGCGTCGGAGAGGTCATCCTGGAGCTCGACCAAGCCCGGAGCCGTTGGGGTCCGCCCGGCTGCGGGACGACGCTCGCTGGGGGTGTCCTCGGTGAGTCGCAGACGGACGTGCTCCTCGGTGGCGCGCACCGACAGGCCCTCAGCGACGATGCGCTCCGCGAGGCGGGTCTGCTCGGCGGCGTCAGGCAGCGCGAGGAGCGCTTTGGCGTGCCCCGCGCTGAGGACACCGGCGGCAACCCGGCGCTGGATGGCCGCCGGGAGCCCGAGCAGCCGGATGGCGTTGGATATGGACGGCCGGGACCGCCCGAGCCGGGTCGCGAGCTCCTCCTGCGTGACCCCGAACTCCTCGAGCAGCTGCTGGTAGGCCGCGGCCTCCTCGAGCGGGTTGAGCTGGACGCGGTGGATGTTCTCGACCAGCGCTTCCTTGAGCAGGTCGGCATCCTCGGTGCGACGGACCAGCGCCGGGACAGCCTCGAGCCCCGCGAGCTGCGCGGCTCGCCAGCGGCGCTCCCCGGCGATGAGCTCGTACCCACCGTCCTGGAGGGGCCGGACGACCAGGGGCTGCAGCATCCCGACGTCGGTGAGCGAGGTGGCGAGCCCCGCGAGCTCGTCCGGATCGAACACGTCACGGGGTTGCCGCGGGTTCGGGCGGATCGAGGCGGGATCCAGCTCGGCGTACCCAAGCCCGTCGATCGTGCGGGACGGGTGGTCCGTCGCGGTCGCCGCCGAGGAGCTCGCGTCCTCCACCTCGGTGGCGACCGGCGGGAGCGCGGTCCCGGTCGCCTCTGGAGGCTCGGATCGGTCCGCGGTCTCGTCGGAGCGCGCGGTCTCCGCCGTGCGGCTGACCTCCCCGGGTTCAGCGGCCTGAGCCTCCGGCTCCCCCCGGTTGGCGCCGTCGCGGGGATCCGTCGCTACCTGGGCTGCCTGGGGCGCCTCGTCACGCGCGTCACTCGGTGGGATGAGCGCGGCGAGGCCTCGGCCAAGTCCGGTCCGGCGGCTCATGCGCGCTCCTCCTCGGTGCGGTCACGGGCGGGCGGGGCCGTCACCGAGAAGCTCGCCCCGAGCAGCCGCTCCACCTCGGTCTCCTGCGGGAGCTCGATCGGGAGGCCCAGCCGCTCTGTGACCTCGCGTGCGAGGCGGTTGTAGGCCCGTGCACCACGGCTGGACGGGTCGTAGAGGGCGATGGGCTGTCCGAAGCTCGGCGCCTCGGATAGGCGCACGCTGCGCGGGATCACCGTCGAGTAGGTCAGATCGCCGAAGTGGTTGCGCACCTCATCAGCGACCTGCTGGGACAGGTTGGTACGCGCGTCGAACATCGTGAGCACCACTCCACCGACCGCGAGACCGCGGTTGAGGTTGGCCTCGACGAGCTCCACCGTGCGCAGCAGTTGGCTGAGCCCCTCAAGGGCGTAGTACTCACACTGGATCGGCACCAGGACCTGGTCGGCCGCGACGAGCGCGTTGATCGTGAGCAACCCCAGGGACGGGGGACAGTCCACGATGATGACGTCGTACCGCCCGCGGATATCGCCCAGTGCCCGCTCGAGTCGGTGCTCACGTGAGAACGCGGGGACGAGCTCGACCTCCGCCCCCGCCAGGTCCAGGGAGGAGGGCAGCAGATCGAGACCGTCGATCTCCGTTGGCCGGACGGCGTCCTCGACCGGGTCACCATCGACCAGGACGCCGTAGGTCGACGCATCGCCCTCGTCGATGCGCACCCCCAGACCGGTGCTCGCATTGCCCTGGGGGTCCAGATCGATGGCGAGGACCCGAGCTCCTAGCAGTGCCAAACCACTCGCCAGGCTGATGGCCGTGGTGGTCTTCCCGACCCCGCCCTTCTGGTTCGCGACACAGACGACCACGGCTTGGCTATCACTATGTCCGTTCATGTCATCTCGTGTTCTCTCGGGGTACCGACCGTGCGATCAGGATGACCCGGGGCCCCTCACCGCTGCTGCTCTGGGCCGTTCGGGGGGTCTCCACAACGGTCGCACCACCCGCCTCCAGGGCCTGTTGGGCCTCGAGGAGTTCCTGTTCCCATCGCTCGCCCTTGACGGCGAAGAGCAAGCCGCCCGGGCGGAGGAAGGGAACCGTCCAGGGGACGAGACGATCGAGGGGCGCAACCGCACGAGCCGTGACGAGATCGAAGCTCGCCCCCAGATCCGTCCTCACAAGCTCCTCCGCTCGGCCGTGATGCACCGTAACGGTGAGGCCGAGGGCCGAGGCTGCCTGGCGCAGGAACTCCACCTTCTTCTGCTTGGCGTCCAGGAGCTCGACCTCGAGATCCGGACGCTCCAGGGCGATGACGAGACCAGGGAGCCCACCCCCACTTCCCACGTCCAACAGACGGAGGGATCGTTCTGATCTTGGGAGCTGCATCGCGAGACGGATCGACTCCGGGATGTGCCGGCTCTCCAGCTCATGCCGAGCGGACCGGGAGACGAGGTTGTGCGGGGACGCAAGGATCAGCGCGGCGAGCTGCTGCAGTGGCGGCGAAAGCTCAACGGTGTCCATGACGTGGGAGGATACTCGGTGAGTGGCGCGCTGGCACGTTCCACGTGGAACGGTCAGGGGAAGCGTGATGTACGGGCGCGGTGCGCCCGTACCGCCGAGCAGGACCGGGCCATGCGCACCTCAGGTCCCGTGGCGATCGCAGCCTACCGGCCGGATCAAGGTTCCACGTGGAACGGGTCGACTGGGACGCCGAATAGCTTGAGCCTGTGCTGCGGTCTCGTGCGTCTTCTCCCAGGCCCTCCCTCTGATGCCGTTTCCACGTGCAACCACCTTCAGCGAGACTCTGCGCTCCCGAGCCCGAGCGGTTCGGGGAACGGGCGCCGGGCCGAGGCGTCAGGGATCATCGCATGGCCGGGTTCAGTACCTGGTCCCACGAGCCACAGCGCCCCTTGAACCCATTCCCCATGTCACCGATCTCACGCCGACCGAGGCGCAGGAACGGTCAGCGCTCAAGCGTTCTACTCGCGATTCGGCGCGTGCATCGCCGGGACGAGGGCAGACGGAGAGGCTGGTCCGGGGTCATCGCGGACGACGGCACCGCTGCGCTCCTGACCCCCCGGCGGTGCGCCTCGGCCGCTACGACACGACCGAGACGAGAGCCTACGGAGCGATCCTGTCAGCGCCACCTCGCTCGAGCCCATCGGCAGGGCGACAGCTCATAGAGGGGTGGGACGGCACCCACGGGGACGCGATGTGCGAGTAGCCCGGTCCCAGGTGCACGCGGGTCGCGAACGCGCGCCGCGCTCGGTCCCGGATGATGTCACCCTGCAGACGCCGTCCTCCGGATCCGACGCTTCGCTGAAGGACGCGCCGATCTGGAACCACCGCGAGCAACCCGCCTACCGAGAAGGCAAAGGAGCCACGGACGCTGAACGAGAGTGCTAGGGAATCTATACTTCGCTAGAGAGGCCGCCGGGGTCTAGACGAGGTACCCGGGACCCGGCGGCGCGCGATGGCGCCCGCCTCACTCCGCCTCGATCACGATGCGACGGGCAGGCTCCCGACCCTGGCTTCGACTGGTGAGTCCCTCCACCTCGGCGACGAGCCGGTGCACGGCCTTGCGCTCGAAGACGTCCATCGGCTCCAGCCGCTGCGGCTCACCGGTATCCAGCACGAGGTCGATGGCCTCGTCGGCCTTCTCGAGGAGCTTCTCGAGGCGACGAGCCCGGTACCCCTCGGCGTCGACCTTCACCCTCGAGCGGCGCTGGAACTGCCGCTGGAGCGAGCAGCGCACGAGTTCCTGGATGGCGTCGAGCGTCTGGCCGCGGCGGCCGATGAGCGCACCGCTCCCGATGTCGATGACCTCCACCTCGACGTGGTCGTCGTGCACCTTCAGGCGCAGGTCACCGGGCAGGTCCAGAGCATCGAGGAGGCCCTCAAGGAAGTCCGCGGCGGCGTCAGCCTCCTCATCCAGCTCCTCCGGGGTGATCTCGTACTCGTCACCCGCGGCTCGCGGCCGGGTGGAGGCGGCGGCACCGATCGGTTCGGGCCTCCGGTCGCGCCCGTCGTCCTCAGCAGCGGTGACCAGCAGCGAGAGTTCGACCTCACCGGAGAAGGACCTGAGCCCCGGGCCGCGAAGCTCGACCTCCACCTCGGAGCTGCCGGACACCTCGGCCAGCGCCGCACGCAGCGCCTCCTCGAGGCTCGTGCCTTCGACCCGTACGGTGCGACTCATGGCGTAACTCCTGCAGCTTCGGTAGGTCAGGTGCGGTCAGGTGGTCAGGTGCGGTCGCTACGCCCGCGCTTCGGGAGATGACCGTCGCGGGGTGCGCGACCGTCCGGACCCCGGGACCCACCGGCACGGGGTCCCTTCGCCTTGCTCGGTCGGTCGGGCGGGGAGCCCTTGCCACCGGAGCGCTGGCCGGTCGTCCCGCCCGACCCCGATCGCTCGCCGCTCCCGGTCTCCACGGCGGGTCCGCCACCCGCGTCGGGAGAGGGATCCCCGGCGGCCGGCTTGGTCGTCCCCTTGGGGTCCTTGGGGTCCTTGGGATCCTTGGCGTCCTTCGGCCCCTTGGGATCATTCGTTCCCTTGCCAGGCCGCTTCCCTGAGGTCGCGCTCCCCGTCCCACCGGCACCGGGCGTGTTGCGGGGCTGCTCGGCGCCGGCCGACTCCGAGCGGACATCGCGCAGGATCACCCACTGCTGCACGATCTGCCAGATGTTGGTGGTCACCCAGTACAGCAGCAGCCCGAGCATGAACTGGAAGGAGATCACGGCCAGGAACACCGGCATGACGTACAGCAGGATCTTCTGCTGCTGCGCCATCGGGTTGTCCGCGTTCGTCGCCGCGGTGCGCGCCATCATCTGCTTCTGGGTGATGAACATCGTCCCCGACATCACCGCGATGAGCAGCCATCCCGGCCACCCAGCCGCGCTCACGAGGGCGCCGAGGCCGACGAAGCCCTCCCCGGCCTCGGTGCTGATGAACTCGGTGAAGAAGTAGAACGGGGCGTTCCTCAACTCCTCCATCCCCTGGATCGCCCAGAACAGCGCGATGAACACCGGAGCCTGGGCCAGCAGCGGGAGACAGCTGGCAGCGGGGTTGACGCCCTCCTCCTGGTAGAGGGCCATCATCTCCTCGTTCATCTTCTGCTTCTTGGCCCGGTAGCGCTCCGGGTCCTTGCGCATCAGCTCCCGGTCGACCTTGTACTTGCTCTGGATCTCCTTCATCCTGGGCTGGATCGCCTGCATCGCGCGCATCGAGCGCGTCTGCTTGATCGCGAGCGGCAGCAGCAGCACCCGCACGATCAACGTCAGCAGGATGATCGCCCAGCCCCAACTGTGGACCCCGAACACCGGCTCGACGAGGTCATGGAGGAAGGTCAGCACGGCCTCGAGGAAGCCGAGGATGCTGTCACCGATGTCACCGAACACGCGCTGGCCTCTCCGTCAGTTGGGTCTGGATCCGGCCCCGGTCCACCGACGGCGCCACGCGGTGCGATCCGCGACGTCGGGCACCCGGTCGAAGCCACCCGGGTTCCACGGGTGGCACCTGCCGACCCGCCGCGCCGCCAGCACCGACCCGCGACAGATCCCGTGACCGCGGACCGCCTGGACCGCGTACGTGGAACAGGTCGGGTGGAACCGACAACGAGGTGCACGCAGAACGGCGGTGCTCCGCCACAGGTAGACCGGGAGCAGGACGACGTGACTCAGCCAGCTACTGAGCCGCTCCCACACCCGTTGCGGTCCACCGACGGTGGACGTGGAGGCGGTCGGGTCGGTCGTGCTCATGAGCGTGCCCCGGCCGCAGGTCGTTCCATCACGACCGATCGCGTCAGGAGGTCGAGCTCATGGTGGACCGCCGCGAAGCCGCTCTCCGCGCAGGCGCGCCGCGCGATCAGCACCACGTCCACGCCCGGGGGCAGTGGTACGTGGCGCACGGCCTCGCGCAACAGACGCTTCGCGCGGTTGCGCTGGACCGCACCCCCCACCCGCCGCGACGCGATGACCGCGACACGGGCCGGCTCGTCATCCCCGCGCGGCGCCGCGTGGATCACGAGGAGACGACCCGCTCGCTGCTGGGGGGAGCGCACGACGCGTGCGATGTCCCGGCCGGAGCGGATCGTCCCGTGGAGCGGGACCACCGGGGTCACGCCGACAGCTTGGCCCGGCCGCGGCTGCGACGGTTCTTGACGATGCGGCGGCCCGCCTTCGTCTGCATCCGGGCGCGGAACCCGTGCTTGCGGCTGCGACGGCGGTTGTTGGGCTGGAACGTGCGCTTCACGACGGCGCTCCCGGGGGTGGAGGTTGCACACGGCGTCGGGGAGTGGAGGGTACGGGCAGCCTCGACGCGTCTCGGGATGAGCCGGACAGCATCGGCCGCCCGCAACGGAAGCCGGTGCGGACAGGTCGCAGGAGCGTACCGTCCTGCGCCATCCTCGGGCAACCGGTCCCCGTACGCGCGCCGGGCGACGATCGGCGCCACCGGCGCGCGTGCTCCTACCGGCGGCGCCCGTCGGGGACGAACCGCTTGCGCCCTCGGATCGCCCCGGTGTACGGTCCGGGGCCGTCGATCGGGACCGGTCCTGCACCCCACCAGCCGGTGGGGTGTGAGATCTGGATCCCATCGGTCCTTCCCCACCGAGGTCGACCAGCTCGCTCCGCGTGTCTCCGGTGTCCACAGCTGTGGATGGTGCTGTGGAAGATGGCTCGGGGGTCGCGGGAGAACTGGTAGGACCACCCACGCGAGCAAGCCCCGGGATCCCTCGGTCATGCCACCCTCGGATCCCGATCGGTGAGGTAAGGAGCAAGCGTGACCAGCGCATCGACCCTGGATCTCGACAGCCTGTGGACGGCGAGCCTCGCGCAGGTGATGCGGGAGGTCAGCTCGCCGGCGCAGCGCCAGTGGCTCGCCGCGACGCACCCGGTCGGGTTCAGCAACGACACGATCGTCGTGGCCAGCCCGCACTCCTTCGCCCGCGAGTGGCTCGAGCGGCACTGCGGGGCCGCCCTGCGAGCGGCGTTGAGCGCCGCGGCGGGTCGTGACCTCGCGGTCGTCATCACCGTCCAGACCCACCCCGCGCCCGTGGATGGGCCGACGGCCGGCGCCGGCTCGGCAGCGCAGGCGCCCCTGACCCCACCGGACGACCCGTCTCCGACGTCCAACGGTCAAGAAGCCTCACTCGACCGGCTGCCTCCCGCACCGTTCGGGCACCTCGACGACCCGCCGGCGGTCGCGGCATGGGCCCCCGCCGAGGGCGGAGCCGTGCGCGACGAGCGGATCGAGCAGGAACGCCTCCCGCTACACGCACCGGGTCGCCCCGACGGTCCGACCGTGGAGCTGCCCGCACGCCCGCGCCGTCACGAGGAGGAGGTTGAGCCGGACACCCAGCTCAACCCCAAGTACTCCTTCGACGACTTCGTCATCGGATCGTCCAACCGGTTCGCGCACGCGGCGGCCACCGCGGTGGCCGAAGCCCCGGCGAAGTCCTACAACCCGCTGTTCATCTACGGCGGTGCCGGGCTCGGCAAGACCCACCTGCTGCACGCGATCGGTCACTACGTCCGCAACCTCTACCCCCGGCTCAAGGTCCGCTACATCACCACCGAGCAGTTCACGAACGAGTTCATCAACGCCATCCGCGACGACCGCATCACCGCGTTCCAACGCACCTACCGTCAAGCGGACGTGCTGCTGGTCGATGACATCCAGTTCCTGCAGCAGAAGGAGCGGACCCAGGAGGAGTTCTTCCACACCTTCAACGCGCTGCACAACGCCGAGAAGCAGATCGTCATCTCCAGCGACCGGCCACCCAAGCAGATCGCCCACCTCGAGGATCGCCTGCGCAGCCGCTTCGAGTGGGGCCTGATGACCGACGTGCAGCCGCCGGACCTCGAGACCCGCATCGCGATCCTGCGCAAGAAGTCGGAGACCGATGCGCTGCAGGTGACCCCGGAGGTGCTCGAGCTGATCGCCTCACGCGTGCAGTCCAACATCCGGGAGCTTGAGGGAGCGCTGATCCGCGTCGCGGCCTTCTCCAGCCTGCAGCGTGCGCCCGCCGACACCGCCATGGCCGAGGCCGTGCTCAAGGACCTCTTCCCGGACGGGCGCAATCGTGAGATCTCCGTGCAGTTGATCATGGAGGAGGTCGCGGACCACTTCGCGCTCACCGTCGAGGACCTCTGCTCCCCGTCGCGGAGCCGCCAGCTCGTGACCGCCCGGCAGCTGGCCATGTACCTGACACGGGAGCTCACCGAGCTCTCGCTGCCCCGCATCGGCAAGGCCTTCGGCGGCCGTGACCACACCACGGTCATGCACGCGACGAAGAAGATCGCGGCCCTCATGCAGGAGCGCCGGGCCATCTACGACCAGGTGCAGGAGCTCACCAACCGCGTCAAGACGCGGGCCCGCACCGCATGAGCCACCACCTCCAGCCCTGTGGACGGGACGGGGACATCCCGGGGACGTCCGGGTGAACCGGTGGAAGCACATCGGTGTGGTTCTCCGCCCTGTGGGTGGGGCGCAGGCGAGCACACACCCCCTCCACACCGAGCGGACCCTGGCTGACCTGGGAGAAGACCGGTTGTCCACCATCTCCACACCCCCTACTACGGTGACGAGGAACGAGGAGGAAGGAACGGTCTTCCTCCGGGGGTGTGGACCGAGCCGCCCAGGAGGCGCATCGTGAAGCTGAGAGCAGAGCGGTCGGAGTTCGCGGACGCCGTGTCCTGGGCGACCCGGACGGTCGGGGCGCGGGTCACCCTGCCCGCCCTCTCCGGCGTGCTCCTGGAGGCCAGCGACGGCCGTCTGACCTGTCGCGCCACCGACCTCGAGGTCGCCGCGGAGATCTCGATCCCGGTCGAGATCGAGGAGCCCGGCCGCGTGCTGCTCCCAGGCCGGTTGCTGGCGCAGCTGGTGGCCCGGTTCCCGAACGCACCGGTGAAGCTCGAAGGCGATGCCGACCGGGTGGAGATCACCTGCGGGCGTGCGACCTTCCACGTCCACGGCATGCAGGTGGAGGACTTCCCGACGCTCGCGCCTCCCGCCGAGGACGCCCCGACCGGGGTGCTCAAGGCCGATGGTTTCGCGCGCCTGGTGGCGCAGGTCGCCCGTGCGGCCTCGACCGACGACGGGCGACCCGTGCTGACCGGGGTCCAGCTCGACGCCGCCGACGGGGTGCTCACGGCTGCCGCGACCGACAGCTACCGGTTGGCCGTGCGGTCGATCGCCTTCGACGAGGCCGTCGAAGGGGTGGCCCTGGTCCCGGCTCGGTCGATGCAGGAGGCCGCGAAGGCTGCCGGCGAGGCGGGCGGTGCAGTCACCGTCGTGCTGGAGGAGGGCCAGGTCTCGTTCCTGTTCGGCGACCGGCGCCTGACCACGAAGCTGATCGAGGGGTCGTTCCCCAACTACCGCGCGCTCCTGCCGGACAGCCACGAGACGGTGGTGGTCGTTGATCGACCGGCGCTCATCGAGGCCCTCCAGCGGGTCGCGATCGTCGCCATGGGCCAGGCCAACACGCCGGTGACGCTCCACTTCGGTGACGGCTCGGTCGACCTGCAGGCGACCAACCAGGAGATGGGTGACGCGGCCGAGGCGCTGCCGGCCGAGATCGAGGGCGAGGGCCTGTCGATCTCCTTCAACCCGCAGTTCCTGCTGGCCGGTCTGGAGGCCACCGGGACCGAGCGCATCCGTATCGAGCTGCGCGACGGGCTCAAGCCTGCGGTCCTGCGGCCCGTGGCGAGCGAGGACGGACAGCGGGTCGACGACCTGACCTACCTGCTGATGCCCATGCGGGTGAGCTGACCCGATGCTCCTGCAGCGCCTCGAGGTGCTCGATGTGCGCTCCTACCCGTCGGCTCAGCTCGACCTCGATGCCGGGGTGACGGTGCTCGTCGGCCCCAACGCCCAGGGCAAGACCAACCTGCTCGAGGCGGTCCACCGGGTGGCGACCGGTGGCTCGCACCGGGTGCCGGGGGACGGCCCGCTCATCCGCGTCGGCGCGGAGCTCGGCGTCATCCGGTGCCAGGTCACCACCGATACCGGACGTCAGCGCCGCCTGGAGGTCGAGCTCGGGACGGGACGGCGTACCCGCAGCCGGGTCGATGGGCAGGACGTCCGGCGCGCCGCCGACGCCCTCGGCGTCCTCCGGGTGGTGATGTTCGCCCCCGAGGATCTCGCGATCGTCCGGGGCGAGCCCGCGGCCCGGCGGCGCTACCTCGACGAGCTGCTCGCGCAGCGCCGCCCCGCCTACGCTGCAGCGCGAGCGGACTACGACCGCGCGCTGCGCCAGCGCAACCTGCTCCTGAAGCGCTCCCGGGGCCTGCAGGGTGCGGGAGCGCAGGCGGCCGAGAGCACCCTCGAGGCATGGACGGAGCAGCTCGTCACGCTCGGCACCCAGGTGGTCGCGGCCCGCATCGCGGCCCTGAGGAGCCTCGCCGAACCGACGGACCGCTTCTACCGCGAGCTCGCCGACCGACCGGAACCGATCGGGCTGACCCTGCGGACCGCCGCCGGCGAGGAGCTCGACCGGCTGGCCGCGCCCGATGGTGGCACGGTCCCTGCGGTCGGGCCGATCGCTGAGGTCCTGCGGGCGGCCTTCGCTGCGGTCGCCGCGGACGAGCGCGCCCGTGGGGTGACGCTCGTCGGACCGCACCGGGACGACCTGGAGCTCACCATCGGCGCGCTGCCGGCCAAGGGCTACGCCTCGCACGGGGAGGCATGGTCGCTCGCGCTCGCGCTGAAGCTCGCCACCTTCGAGGTCCTCGCTGAGGTCGGAGATCGCCCCATCGTCCTGCTCGACGACGTGTTCGCGGAGCTCGACACGGCCCGGCGTCGCAAGCTCGCCGCGGCCTGTCAGCGCTTCGACCAGGTGCTGGTCACCGCGGCCGTGGAGGAGGACGTGCCCCTCGCCGGTCGGCGCGTGGAGGTCCGGCTCCGCGAGGGGGTGAGCTCCCTGCACGTGCGCGCGGAGGCGGACGATGGTTGATCGGGGTGACCCCCGCCGAGCGCGCAATCTCGACCGGGACGAGCGGTACTACGAGCGCCGTCGCCGGGGGGCGGCGCGACGACGGGCCGATCAGGAACGCGCCACCTTCGATCCGGCACCTCCCGACGCGGATGGGTGGGTCGCCGCGGATGACGACAGCGACGCGGTCCATCGGGTCCGGGCACCCAGCCCCCTCGGGGATGCCCTCGCGGGCTACGTCGCCTCACGGGGGTGGGGGGAGCGGCTGCGCGCCGGGCAGGTGTTCCGCGCCTGGGAGTCGATCGTCGGGGCGGACCTCGCCGCGCGCTGTGAACCCGTCCGCGTCGCCGGTGGGGTCCTGACCATCCGTGCCGAGAGCAACGCCTGGGCCACCCAACTGCGCTACCTGACCCCGGCTCTGCTGCGCAACGCGAGCGAGGTGCTCGGCCCCGATGCGGTCCGTACCATCCGGCTGGTCGTGGGGCCGCTGCGGCGTGGAGAGGAACCGACGTGATCGCCATCGCTGAGCGGACCTTCGGGTTGCTGGCCCTGCTCGCCATCGCCATCGCCATCGCGACGGCCGTGGCGCTGCTGACGCGCCGGGTCCCGACCTGGCTCCGGGACGAGGTCGCCCTGCCGCTCGCGCTCGCGATCGCCACGGTCACCACCTTCGGGTCGCTGCTGCTGTCGGAGGTGGCGGGCTACCCACCCTGCGAGCTGTGCTGGTACCAGCGCATCGCCATGTACCCGCTCGTGGTCGTCCTCGGGGTGGCGATCGCACGCGGGGATCGAGAGGTGTGGCGCACGGTCCTACCGCTGGCGGGTCTCGGCGGTGCGGTCTCGATCTGGCACATCCTGCTCGAGCAGAACCCCGGCTGGGGTGGCCCCTGCGACGAGGCCGCCCCCTGCACGGTGCTGTGGGTGCAGGAGTTCGGCTTCCTCACCCTGCCGACCATGGCGCTGATCGCCTTCACCTCGATCAGCCTGCTGACCTACGTGGCGCGGCGACCCTCGTAGCGACGTACCCTCTGCGGCCGATCCGCACCGTCCTCCTCGCATCATCTCGAGGTCACCGTGAACGCACCCTCCAAGAGCGCCCGCGCTGAAGCCCGCCGCCGTGAGCGTGAGGAGCAGCAGCAGGTCCAGGCACGCAAGCAACGGCTGATCTACGCGGCGGTCGGCGCGGTCGTGCTGGTCGTCGCGGTCGGTATCGCGGTGCTGTCGGTCGGGGAGACCAGCGAGCGGGAGCTCATCACCGTCGACAGCATCGCCGGTGACCCTCAGATCGAGGGTGACCCGCTGCCACCGCTCCCCGAGGAGGGTGAGGATCCAGCGCTGGGCCAGGCCGCACCGGTCGTCACCGGCGAGGACTTCGACGGTACGCCGGTCACGCTCGGTGACGGGGCGCAGATGATCTCGTTCCTGGCCTCCTGGTGCCCGGCCTGCGACGCGGAGCTGCCCCAGATCGTGAGCTGGCTCGAGTCGGACGGCCTGCCCGACGGGGTCGAGTTCGTCGCCGTGTCCACCCAGTTCGCAGCCGAGCGGACGAACTGGCCCCCGACCGAGTGGTTCGACGAGGCCGGCTACGACGGCACGATCATCGCTGACAGCGCCACGAGCGACATCTTCCGTGCCTACGGCGCCGTCGCGACGCCGACCTGGGTCGTGGTCAACGAGGATGGCGAGGTCGTGTTCCGAAGCTCGGGGATGCTCGACCCCACCGCCTTCACCGACACCGCGAACCTCGCCCTCACCGAGTGACCGCCGAGGCTGTCAGCGCCCCTGTGCGGCGTCAGGATCGCGAGGGATGGTCGACCAGCCGAACGGGGTCTGCACTGTCCACAGGGCCTGTGCACCTGCTGTCCGTCGATGGGTGGCACTGCTAGGCTCGCGGTGACGGCGCTCCGCGGCCCGCTTCACGTCCCATCCCGCCGACGTCCGAGCGGCCGTCATCCGGCGGGAACCCTCCCGTCGCCGACCGCGAGGTGCCCGGTGGCTGCTGCCCACGACGTTCCGCCTGCCGATCAGCCGGTGCCTGCTGCGCCGGGCGACGGCTCCTACAGCGCCAAGAACATCACCGTCCTGGAAGGACTGGAGGCCGTCCGCCGACGGCCCGGGATGTACATCGGCTCCACCGGCGCTCGCGGACTGCACCACCTGATCTGGGAGGTGGTCGACAACTCCGTCGATGAGGCGTTGGCGGGTCGTTGCACGCGCATCGAGGTGGAGCTGCTCGCCGACGGTGGCGTCAAGGTCACCGACGACGGCTCCGGCATCCCGGTCGACCTCCACGAGAAGGAGGGCCGCTCCGCCCTCGAGGTCGTCCTCACCGTCCTGCACGCGGGCGGGAAGTTCGACTCCCAGGCCTACGCCGTCTCCGGGGGGCTCCACGGGGTCGGGATCTCCGTGGTCAACGCCCTGTCGGAACGGTTGGTCGCCGAGGTGGTGCGGGACGGCGGCCTGTTCCGCCAGTCCTACCGGCGCGGGGAGCCCGACGGGCCGATCGAGCGCGTCCGCGACGACGACGGCCCCACCGGGACGACCATCACCTTCTGGCCCGATCCGGAGGTGTTCGAGGAGGGCGTCACCTACTCGGCGGAGACGATCGCCCGCCGGCTGCGGGACACGGCGTTCCTGACCGCGGGGCTGCGCATCGTCCTCACCGACCACCGGGTCGCGGATGAGCCCGACGGCGCCCCGCACGTCCAGGAGTTCCACGCTCCGGGTGGCCTGCGTGACTTCGTGGACCACCTGCGCACCACCAAGGCCAAGGACGGTCTGCACCCGACGATCCACTACGAGACCGAGGAGGTCGGCCCCGCCGGGCCGCAGTCGCTCGAGGTCGCCCTGCAGTGGATCAACGACTACAACGACTCGATCCTCTCCTTCGCGAACACCATCAACACCCACGAGGGCGGCACCCACGAGGAGGGCTTCCGCACCGCGGTGACCTCCGTTGTCAACCGCTGGGCGAAGGACAAGGGTCTGCTGCGTTCCAAGGAGGTGGACAGCCTCACCGGTGACGACCTCAGGTCCGGGCTCGTCGCGATCGTCTCGGTCAAGGTCGGTGAACCGCAGTTCGAGGGCCAGACCAAGACCAAGCTCGGCAACACCGAGGTCAAGACCTTCGTCCAGACCACCACGTACGCCCGTGTGGCGGAGTGGCTCGAGGAGCACCCGACCGAGGGCAAGCTCATCGTCCAGAAGGCGGAGGGCGAGGCGCAGGCACGCATCGCCGCGCGCCGGGCACGGGACCTCACCCGTCGCAAGTCCCTGCTCGAGTCCACCTCGCTGCCCGGCAAGCTCGCCGACTGCCAGTCGCGCGACCCGGCTCAGTCGGAGCTGTACATCGTCGAGGGGGACTCCGCCGGTGGCTCGGCGAAGATGGCCCGGGACCGCGCGACCCAGGCGATCCTGCCCATCCGGGGCAAGATCATCAACGTCGAGAAGGCACGGCTGCCGAAGATCCTCTCCAACACCGAGGTCCAGGCGCTCATCACCGCCATGGGCACCGGCTTCGCCGACGACTTCGACGTCACCAAGGCCCGCTACCACAAGCTCGTGCTCATGGCCGACGCCGATGTGGACGGGGCGCACATCCGCACCTTGCTGCTCACCTTCCTGTTCCGCCACATGAAGCCACTGATCGAGGCGGGCTACGTCTACCTCGCCCAGCCGCCGCTGTACCTCGTGATGCACCCCACCCGGAAGAAGGAGCTGCGCTACGCCTTCTCCGACGCGCAGCGCGACGCGATCCTGCGCACGATGCGCGAGGAGGTCGGCCCGGACCGCAAGATCGAGGTCCAGCGGTTCAAGGGTCTGGGCGAGATGGACCCCGACCAGCTGTGGGAGACCACCATGGATCCCGAGCGTCGCACCCTGAAGCTGGTCACCCTGGACGACGCGGCCGCCGCGGACGAGATGTTCTCGATCCTGATGGGGGACGACGTCGTCTCACGCCGGGACTTCATCCAGGCCAACGCCAAGTACGCGACCCTGGACGTGTGAGGTGCGTCGCCGCCCCCTGGCCGGCTGGCCGCCCGGGAGCGGGCTGGCCTTCGGTCTCGTGCTCGGGATGCTGCTCGGCGTGCTGGTGGGACGGCTCGTGGACCTGCGTGCGCTCGGGTTCGTCGGTGGCCTCGCGCTCGGCGTGGTCCTCGGGCTGCTCTTCGACGACGGTCGGGGTGCGTCCGACCGTCGGGATGGCGGTGACGCTGATGGTGAAAGCGAGGGCGAGCAGGGTTCGATCGCCCGGGCGCTGCTGTGGCTCGTCCTCGGCCTGCTCGCGCTCGTGGTCACCGCCGCGGCGATCGCGCCCGAGCTGCTGGCCGCCCCCGGACGGCTCTCCGACGTCCTGCTTCTCGTCCTGGTCGCCGGGGTACCCGGGACCGCTCTGCTGCTGACGATGATCGCCCGCCGGCGCCGCATCGACCGCGCCACGCGCGAGGAGGACCGTTGATGGATCGCACCCTCCGTGCCGCCCTCGTCGCGGCCCTGCTCGGGTTCGTGACCGTCGCCGGCCTCGGGGTGTTCCTGGGCTTCCCGACCCCTGGCTCGGTGATCAGCGGTGCCGTGGTCGGGCTGCTCAGCGGCGGGCTCCTGCTCGGTGCCGGCCGGCGAGCCGAGACCTTCCACCCGACCGAGGGGACCGCCCACCTCGCCGACCACCGCACCGACGAGGCCGAGGACGGGCCCGACACCACCGACCCCCGCGACGCCGGTGACGGCACGCGGACCGACGACGACCCCGGAGCCACCCGTGGCTGACGAGACCACCCCCCCACCCACCCCACCCGAGGAGCCGGGTACCCCGCCCGAGGAGTCGACCCCCCTGGTCGCGGGCACCCCGGTCGCCGGTGGTACCCGGGAAGCCACCCCGGGTGACCCCGTCGTCCGGGCCGCGGACGGCACCCCGGTGGACGAGACCGGCGGGGTGCTCGCCGCGCGCGTCGAGCCCGTCGTCATCCAGGACGAGATGCGCACGAGCTACCTCGACTACGCCATGAGCGTGATCGTGGGTCGGGCGCTGCCGGACGTGCGCGACGGCCTCAAGCCCGTCCACCGTCGGATCCTGTACTCGATGGACGAGACCGGGCTGCGTCCCGACCGCCCCTACCGCAAGTGCGCGTCGGCGGTCGGCGACGTCATGAAGAAGTACCACCCGCACGGGGACTCGGCCATCTACGACGCGCTGGTGCGGATGGGCCAGGACTTCTCCTCCCGCTACGAGCTCATCGATGGGCACGGCAACTTCGGGTCCGTGGACGGCGACCCTGCGGCAGCGATGCGCTACACCGAGTCGCGTCTGTCCCGGCTCGCGATGGAGCTGCTGCGCGACATCGACGAGGAGACCGTCGACCACGTCCCCAACTACGACGGCTACGAGGAGGAGCCGGTCGTCCTGCCGGCCCGGTTCCCGAACCTCCTCGCCAACGGCGCGACGGGCATCGCGGTCGGGATGGCGACGAACATCCCGCCCCACAACCTCGGCGAGCTGATCGACGCCACCATCGCCCTGATCGAGGACCCGTCGCTGACCGCCGTGGACCTGATGGCCTACGTACCGGGGCCGGACTTCCCCACCGGCGGTCTCATCCTCGGCAACGCCGGAACCTACGAGGCGTACACGACCGGGCGCGGCTCGATCAAGGTCCGCGCGGTGTGCACCATCGAGGAGCCGGAGCGGGGCCGGGACCGTGAGCGGATCATCGTCACCGAGATCCCCTACATGGTCAACAAGGCGAACCTGCTCAAGCGGATCGCCGAGCTGGTCAACGCCAAGACGCTGACCGGCATCGCCGACCTGCGCGACGAGTCCTCCCGCGAGGGCATGCGGATCGTCATCGACCTCAAGCGCGACGCGAACGCGCAGGTCGTCCTCAACCAGCTCTACAAGCACACCCCGCTGCAGGACACCTTCGGCGTCAACCTCCTCGCGCTGGTCGACGGCGTGCCCCGGACCCTCACCCTCGACCAGGCGCTGCGGCACTACATCGACCACCAGGTGGACGTCATCACCCGGCGGACCCGCTACCGGCTGCGCAAGGCCGAGGAGCGGGCGCACGTGCTCGAGGGGCTGCTCGTCGCCCTCGACCACATCGACGAGATCATCGCCCTGATCCGGGCCAGCGCCTCGGCGGACACCGCCAAGTCCGAGCTGATGGCCCGGTTCTCGCTCACGGAGATCCAGGCCCAGGCCATCCTCGACATGCAGCTGCGACGGCTCGCTCAGCTCGAGCGGCAGCGCATCCAGGACGAGTACGACGATCTCCAGCGCCTCATCAGCGAGCTGCAGGCCATCCTCGCCGACCCCGCGCGGGTGCGGGCGATCATCATCGACGAGCTCACCGAGGTGCGCGCACGGTTCGCCGACGAGCGCCGCAGCCACATCGTCCCCGATGACGGGGCCATGACCGTCGAGGACCTCATCCCCGTCACCGACGTCGTCATCACCCTGACACGGGCCGGCTACATCAAGCGCACCCCGCTCGACGCGTTCCGGACCCAGCGGCGTGGCGGCCGCGGGGTGCGGGGGACGGACATGAAGGAGGACGACATCGTCGCCTCCCTCCTGACGTGCTCGACCCACGACCACCTGCTGGTGTTCACCAACCGGGGCCGGGTCTACCGCATCAAGGCCTACCAGGTCCCGGAGAAGGCCCGCTCGGCCAAAGGGGTGTACGTCGCGAACGTCCCTGGCCTCGCGCTCGAGCCGGGCGAGACCGTCGCCGCGCTGCTCTCGCTCCAGACCTTCACCGATGACCGCTTCCTCGTCTTCGCGACCCGCAGCGGACGCGTGAAGCGCACCCGCCTGGACGAGTTCGACTCCCCCCGATCGGTGCTCATCGCCATCTCCCTCAACGCAGGCGACGAGCTGATCTCGGTGGCGGTCACCGACGGCACCCAGGACGTGATGCTCGTCTCCCGGGCAGGCAACGCCATCCGTTTCGCGGAGACCGACGCCCGCGCGATGGGACGCACCGCGGCCGGGGTGCTCGGGATGCGCATCGGGGCCGACGACGCGGTGCTCGCGATGGCACCCCTGCCACCCGGTGCTGACAAGACCCACTACCTGCTCGTGGTGACCGAGCAGGGGTACGGCAAGCGCACGGTGCTCACCGAGTACAAGACGCAGCAGCGCGGTGGCAAGGGCGTCAAGACCGTCGAGCTCTCCGCTCGGCGCGGTGGGCTGGTCGGGGCGCTCGTCGTCCCCCTCGAGGCGGAGATCCTGCTCATCAGCGACACCGGCACGGTGATCCGGATGGCCATCGGCAACGTCCGGCCGTTGCAGCGAGCGACCCAGGGGGTCTCGTTGATGCGACCCGGTGACGGCGCGCGGGTCGTCGGCGTCGCCCTGCTCGTCGACGACGACGACGCCGAGCTGGAGGTCGAGGGATGAGGCGCGGTCGGCTCGCGCGGGTCACCGTGCCCCTGCTGCTCGGGCTCGTCCTGGCCGGGTGTGGATCGCAGGAGGAGGGAGCGGTCGAGGCGCTGGCGGTCGGGGACTGCTTCGACGAGCCGGCCGCGAACAGCGCCCTGACCGCGGTCCCCGTGGTGCCCTGCGAGGAACCGCACCGCTACGAGATGGTCGGCGCCGTGCTCCTGCCGGACGACGCCGTGCCCGAGGCCGAGGTCGAGGCGACGGCGTTGGAGAGCTGCGAGGATCCCTTCACGGCCTACGTCGGCACCGCTCCGCAGGACTCGCACCTGCGGCCGGCGGCACTGGTCCCGACCGCCGAGGGGTGGGCTGAGGGCGATCGCGAGGCGCTGTGCCTGGCCACCGACCCCTCGGCGTCCCTGGTTGGGTCCGTCGCAGGTGCCGCGCGGTAGCCTCAGCGCGATGTAGGAGGAGCCCGTGGCCCGTCGGCGTCTGACCATCAAGCGCATCGACCCCTGGTCGGTGCTGAAGTTCGGTGCCTTCCTCAACGTCGTCCTCTACCTCGTCTACCTCGTGGTCGCCGGCGTCGTGTGGTTCGTCGTCGACCGGCTCCAACTGATCGACCAGGCGTGCGAGATCGCGCTCGACGTCGGGTTCACCTCCTGCGCGGTCGAGCCCTCGAGCGTGTTCCAGGTCATCACCCTGCTCGGCGCGATGGGGGTGATCGTGCAGACCGCCCTGCTGGTCTTCCTGGCGTTCCTCCACAACCTCATCGCGGACCTGACCGGCGGGCTGGTGGTCGGCATCGTCGACGACACGCCCAGCAGGACCACCGCTGGCGGTTCCGCGTTGCTCGCCGACGCGACGCACGGCTCCGGGCGCCGCGCCACCGCCCAACGTGAGGTGCACGAGCAGGAGGAGGACGGCGTCCTGGCCGCTCCCGCGCCCGGCTCCTCCGTCACCCGGGCTCAGTCCAGCGCCCGGCGACCCCAGCCGGACCAGGACGGCGAGTCGCTGTTCGACGACCAGCGCTGATCGTCGGCCGAGAGCCCGCACCCCGTACGGTTCGCCACACCGGCCGCCCGTCGCTACGCTGCGCCGCTGCAGCCGCGTGCTGCTCCGGGCCAATAGCTCAGCTTGGTTAGAGCGCACCCCTGATAAGGGTGAGGTCGGAGGTTCAAGTCCTCCTTGGCCCACGTCGGTATCACGACCTCGCGAGCGGGTCCTTCCAGGGCCCGCTCGTTGTCATGCGGTGGGCCGATGGTCAGGACCGCTCGGCCCTACTCAGCACCCGCATCGGCGCACACGATGGGAACGACTCCGGGAACCGAGACAGCGCCGCGGGCCGCCTGACGAGGCTCGCGGGTCGCGTTGGAGGTGGTCGAGATGTCCGACACCTTGACGGCTACCGCGACGGGCAGCCGGCTCCTGCTGCGGTGGGTGATCGTGCTGCTCCTGGCCGGCGCCGTGGCGCTGGCCATCACCACGGGCCTGGGGAGCTCCACCGCCACGGTGCACGACGGCGAGCTCGTGATCGAGCTGTCCGGGTACCGGGTCGAGCCCCCGAACCTCGTGCTGCCTGCGGGGGAGGAGGTCACGCTCGTCCTGGAGAACACCAGCGACTACCACCACAACGTGGCGGTCGGGCGTGACCCCGTCCACCTCGAAGGCCACCCGATGGGCCTCGAGCAGGATCTGTTGTCGGTGAGCGCGCTACGCGCTGACCCGCCCCGCGCGCTCATCTCGCCGGCGGATCCACAGGTGCCCACCACCCTCAGCGTCCCGCCGGGACAGACCGTCCGGGTCGAGGTGCGGGTCCCCGAGGACCTGCGCGGTGAGTGGGCCCTGGGGTGCTTCCAGGGCTCCGGCTGCGAGGCGCGGATCGATGCTCCGGCCACCCTGCGGGTCGAGTGAGCACCGCGGCCCCGGCCCGGCCGTGATGAGGTCCTTGCGACCTCGAGGCAGGGCCGAGCGGCCTTGTCACGCCGGCCGGCTCCCGCGAGACTGCACCCTGCAGCCGGCCGCACCGGTTGGGTCGCACCACGGCGCCGCGTGCGTGCCCGCGTGACCGGCGGGCGGCGGTCGGTTCCCCGATCGGAGCGCTGATGCCCTCGACCCGGACCCGGATGGCCGTGCGCGTCACCGGCGTCGTTCAGGGCGTCGGGTTCCGGCCGTTCGTGCACCGGCTCGCCACCGAACTCGCTCTCGTCGGGCACGTCGGCAACGATGCTGCCGGGGTGTTCGCCGAGGTGGAGGGTCCCGAGGCGGCGGTCAGCGCCTGGCTCGACCGGCTGCGCACCGAGGCTCCACCGCTCGCCCGCGTGGATGAGATCACGTGCACGCCGCTGCCTCGGGACCGGTCAGCCTCGAGCTTCCGGATCGTGCCGACCCCGCCCGGTGGCGCGGTGGCGACGCTCGTGCCACCCGACGTGGGCATCTGCGCTGACTGCCGCCGTGAGCTGTTCGACCCCGGTGATCGTCGTTATCGCCACCCGTTCCTGACCTGCACGAACTGCGGGCCGCGCTTCACCATCACCCGCGCGCTGCCCTACGACCGCCCGTCGACCACGATGGCCGGCTTCGAGATGTGCGCGGCGTGCCGGCGGGAGTACGAGGATCCCACCGACCGACGGTTCCACGCCCAGCCGATCGCGTGCCCGGAGTGCGGGCCGACCTTGCGGTACGAAACCGTTCCGTTCCGTAAATCCTCGCGCGGATCAGGAGCCGGGGATCTCCTCGACGCTCCCGCGGCGAGCGCTGCTGTGCGCACCGGCACGGAGTCGGCGCTGGCCGCCGCGCAGCGGGTCCTGGCAGCGGGTGGCACCGTGGCGGTCAAGGGCGTGGGTGGCTTCCACCTCGCCTGCGACGCTACCTCGACCGCGGCGGTGGAGCGTCTGCGGGCGGCCAAGCAGCGGCCGGACAAGCCCTTCGCGGTCATGGTCGCTGACCTGCACGCCGCCCGGGCGATCGCGTCCCTCAGCGAGGCTGAGGTCGCCGCTCTGACCTCGCCGCAGCGGCCGGTGGTGCTCGCTCGGGCGCGACCGGACGGGCCCGTGGCGGACTCGGTCGCGCCGCATGGCAACCCCCGCCTCGGCGTGATGCTGCCCTCCTCACCGCTCCACGAGCTCCTCCTCGCCCCCAGCCCCGGCGGCGAGGTGGTCGTGCCCCCGGTGCTCGTGATGACCAGCGGCAACCTCAGCGGCGAGCCGATCTGCTACCGCGACGAGGAGGTCATGACGCGCCTGGGCGGCATCGTGGACGGCCTCCTCACCCACGACCGAGAGATCCACGTCCCCTGCGATGACGCGGTGGTGCAGGTCATCGACGGCGAGCCCGTGCCGATCCGGCGCTCGCGCGGGGACACCCCGCTGCCGCTCACCCTGCCCGCCGAGGCGCCACCGTTGCTCGCGGTCGGGGCGGAGCTGAAGAACACCGTCGGGGTCGCCCGCGGGCACCAGGCGTGGCTGAGCCAGCACATCGGGGATCTCGGTGACCTCGAGACGCTCCGAGCCTTCGAGCGCACCAGCGACCAGCTCGCGCGCTTCTTCGAGGTCACCCCGGCGCACGTCGCCGTCGATCCGCACCCCTCCTACGCCACCCACGCCTGGGCCCGACGGCGGCACGCCGACCGGCTCGTGGCGGTCCAGCACCACCACGCGCACGCGGCAGCGCTGCTCGCCGAGCACGGCCGTGACCCGCAGGAGGTGGTGGTCGTCGCGACCTTCGACGGCACCGGCTACGGCACCGACCGCACCGTGTGGGGTGGGGAGGTGCTGCTCGCCAGCCAGCGCGCAGCGACCCGTGCCGCCCACCTCAGCGCCGTGCCGCTGCCCGGCGGGGACTCGGCGGTGGCGAACCCGGCCCGCATGGCGCTCGCTGCGCTGTGGGCCGCCGGGCTGCCCTGGAGCGAGGAGCTGGCCTGCACGCAGGCGCTGAGCGGCCCGGAGCGGACCCTGCTGCAGCGCCAGCTGGAGACCGGGGTCCGGTGCGTACCGACCTCCTCGATGGGACGGCTGTTCGACGCCGTGAGCGCCCTGCTGGGCGTCCGTCAACACATCACCTACGAGGGGCAGGCCGCGATCGAGCTGGAGTGGCTGGCGGAGAGGTTCACCGCCGCCGGCGGGTCGGACGAACAGGCCCCCAGCTACCACCTCGGCGTCCACGCCGGCGCACCGCTGGTGCTGGACCCGACGCCGCTGCTCGCGGCAATCGTCACCGACCTCGCGGACGGCGTCGAGCCTGCGGCCATCGCCGCGGGCTTCCACCTCGCCGTGGCCGCTGCGGTCGTGGCCGTCGCCGACCGGGTTGCGGCCGACGGCGGCCCGCGTACGGTCGGACTCACCGGCGGGGTGTTCCAGAACAGCTGGCTCACCACGCGCACCCGGCAGCAGCTCGAGGACCACGACCACCCGGTGCTCACCCACCGGCTGGTGCCCCCCAACGACGGCGGGCTCGCGTACGGTCAGCTCGCCGTCGCCGCCGCGAAGCTCACCGCCCGCAGCGACTGACGTCACCACCACGGAAGGAACGATCATGTGCCTCGGGGTCCCCGGACGCATCGAGGAGATCCGCGACGACCAGGGCACGCCCATGGCGAGCGTGGACTTCGGCGGGATCCGCAAGGACGTGTGCCTGGCCTACCTGCCCGAGGCCGAGGTCGGCGACTACACCCTCGTGCACGTCGGCTTCGCGATCACCCGCATCGACGAGGCCTCGGCGCTGGAGACGCTCGAGCTGATCCGCTCCATCGGCAGCCTCGAGGAGGAGCTGGGGGCCGAGCCCGCCGAGCCCGCCGAGCCCGCCGAGCCCGACGAGCCCGCCTCGGTCGCGGCCGCCGGCGAGAAGGGCGCGACATGAGGTACCTCGACGAGTTCAACGACCCGGTCCTCGCCGCCCAGCAGTTCGCGCAGATCGAGCGGATCGTCACCCGCGAGTGGGCGCTGATGGAGGTGTGCGGCGGGCAGACCCACGCGATCGTGCGCAACGGGATCGACCAGCTCCTGCCCGACAAGGTCCGGCTGATCCACGGGCCGGGCTGCCCGGTCTGCGTCACCCCGCTGGAGACGATCGACAAGGCGCTCGCGATCGCGGCCCGGGACGACACGATCTTCTGTTCCTTCGGCGACATGTTGCGGGTGCCTGGCAGCCGCGACGACCTCTTCACGGTCCGATCCAACGGTGGGGACGTCCGGGTCGTGTACTCGCCGCTGGACGCGGTGAAGCTCGCGGCCGAGCACCCCGACAAGCAGGTGGTGTTCTTCGGGATCGGGTTCGAGACCACCGCTCCGGCCAACGCCATGACGGTCCTGGAGGCCGAGCGCCGCGGGCTCGACAACTTCTCCGTCCTGGTCAGCCACGTGCTCGTCCCTCCGGCCATCGAGGCGATCGCCTCCTCGCCGCTGACCCAGGTCGACGCCTACCTCGCCGCGGGGCACGTCAACGTCGTGATGGGCACCGAGGACTACGAGCCGCTCGCCGCGCGCTACCAGGTCCCGATCGTGGTCACCGGCTTCGAGCCGCTGGACGTGCTCGAGGGCATCCGCCGGGCCCTCGTCCAGCTCGAGGAGGGCCGCGCCGAGGTGGAGAACGCCTACCCACGGGCGGTGCAGGCGGCCGGGAACCGGGCCGCGCAGGCGGTGCTGACCCGGGTCTTCGAGGTGTGCGATCGCCAGTGGCGTGGCATCGGCATGATCCCGCGGTCAGGCTGGCGGTTGTCGGAGCGGTACCGCGCCTACGACGCCGAGCACCGCTTCGACGTCGCGGACCTCACGGTGCAGGAGTCCCCGCTGTGCCGTTCCGGTGAGGTGCTACAGGGGTTGCTCAAGCCGCACGAGTGCGAGCAGTTCGGTACGACCTGCACCCCCCGCAACCCGCTCGGCGCGACGATGGTCTCCTCCGAGGGGGCGTGTGCGGCCTACTACCAGTACCGCCGGCTCGACGTGGCGGAGAAGGTGTGACGTGAGCGACCTCGACCTCGACCTCGACGCCGGGGTGGACCCGGGCGCCTGGAGTTGTCCGCTGCCGCTGCGGGAGTTCGACCGCATCGTGACCGGGCACGGCGGTGGTGGCCGGCTCTCCCAGGAGCTGATCGACCACCTGTTCCGGCCGGCCTTCGGCGCCACGCCCGACGACCCGTCGCACGACTCGGTGGTGCTCGATGTCCCCACCGGCGGCGACCGGTTGGCGTTCTCCACCGACTCCTACGTCGTCACGCCGCTGCTCTTCCCGGGCGGCAGCATCGGCGACCTCGCGGTCAACGGCACGGTGAACGACCTGGCGATGTCCGGGGCGGTCCCGATCGCGCTCAGCGCCGCCTTCATCCTCGAGGAGGGCCTCGAGCTCGCCACGCTCGGCACCATCGCCGAGGCGATGGGTCGGGCCGCCCGCGCCGCCGGCGTCCGGCTGGTCACCGGCGACACGAAGGTCGTCGACGCCCGCTCCCGGGACCGCAGCGGGCTGACCATCACCACCGCGGGGTTCGGGGTGATCGCCGACGGCGTCGAGCTCGGGCCGAAGCAGGTCAGGCCCGGTGACCAGGTGCTGCTGTCCGGCCCGATCGGTGAGCACGGCATGGCGATCATGAGCCTGCGCGAGGGGCTGGAGTTCGAGTCCGAGCTGCGCACCGACTCCGCGCCGCTGACCGGCCTGGTCCAGACCATGCTCGCGGCTGCGCCCGGGGCCGTCCACGCCCTCAGGGACGCCACCCGCGGCGGCTTCGCCGCGGTGCTGTGCGAGCTGGCGGAGGCGAGCGGCAGCGGCATCGAGTACGTGGAGCGGGACGTCCCGGTGCCGCCGGACGTCGCCGCGGCCTGCGGCTTCCTCGGCCTCGACCCGACCCACGTCGCCAACGAGGGCAAGCTCGTGGCCGTGGTCGCCCCCGAGCACGCCGAGGTGGTCCTGGCAGCGATGCGGGCCCATGAGCACGGACGCGACGCCGTACGGGTCGGCGAGGTGGTGGACGAGCACCACGGCATCGTCGTCGCGCGCACCGGGCTCGGCGCCCGGCGGGTCGTGGACCTCCCCCTCGGCGAGCAGCTGCCGCGGATCTGCTGATCGGAGCGTGCCGGTGACCGAGGCTGCGGCGAGCGAGCCTGCGGCTGAGCCGTCCCGCCCCACCCGAGGTGTGCTGCGGCGGACGCTGCTCGGCCTGCTCGGGCTGCTGGTCGTGGCCGTCCTCGCCTTCGTGGTCTGGGCCAGCCTGGCGGCCGGTCCAGAGGCCGGACCGTTGGAGGCCGCGCTGGCCGACCCGGCGGTGGAGGTGACCCGCGGCCCGGTCGTCGAGCTGCGACCGACCGGCTCGACGCCCAGCCAGGCGGTGGTGTTCTACCCCGGTGCCCGGGTCCACCGGGACGCCTACATCGCCACCTGGGCGCCGATCGTGGCGGCGACCGACACGCTCGTGCTGATCCCGCGCATGCCGCTCAACCTCGCCATCCTCGGCCGCTCCCGAGCGGCCGACCTGCGTGCGGACCACCCCGACATCGACACCTGGTGGGTCGGTGGTCACTCGCTCGGCGGGGCGATGGCGGCTTCCTTCGTGGCCGGGCAGGAGCCGGGGAGGTTCGACGGCCTGCTGCTGTGGGGCGCCTACGCCGTGGAGGGGGCTGGGCTCGCCGACCGGGAGGACCTCGAGGTCCTGTCCGTGTCCGGGTCACGTGACGGGCTGTCCACGCCTGAGGAGATCCAGGCGCGCCGTGACCTGCTGCCCGCGGACGCGAAGATGGTCGAGGTCGAGGGCATGAACCACGCGCAGTTCGGGCGGTACGGGCCCCAGGCGGGGGACCGCACCCCGACCATCAGCGACGCCGAGGCGACCTCACGGCTGCTCGAGGCGCACCTTCCGGTCCTGGGGGAGCTCGGCGGCGAGGTCGGTCATCCTCAGGGCTAGCTCGAGCCGGGGCTGGTCGTCGCCGCACAGCTCCCGGGCCAGCGCGGCGCTGACCATCGCGATCGCGTGCCGGACGGGCCGGCTCGGGGGCGCCCCGAGCTGGAAGCTCGAGCCCTCGATCCCGATGACCACGAGGTCCTCCGGCAGCCGCTCCAGCGCGGCCGCGAGCTGCAGGGTGGTCGCGACGCCGAGGTCGTGGGTCCCCCCGCCGGTGTCGGGCAGGTGGGCGAGCAGGCGCTCGCCGGCCCAGCGGTGCACGGTGCCGGGCCGGCGGCCGGTGCGCACGGTGTCCACCAGCACGACCCGGTCGGCGCGGTCCCACAGCGGGTCGGTGAGGATGCCGCTCGGGTCGCCGGTGACCTGCCGGGCGACGACGCCGGGGGCCTCCGCCAGGGCGCTGGCGACCAGGTGCCCGGCCGCGTCGTCCCCGCGGTCGGGGTGGCCGACACCCAGCACCAGGCAGGTCATCGTCGTCGCACCGTCAGGTCGAGGAAGTGCGTGGAGCAGGAGATGCACGGGTCGTAGTTGCGGATCGCCTGTTCACAATGCCACTGGAGGTCGTCGTCGTCCAGGGTCAGGTGCGCCTGGACGAAGTCGAGCAGGTCCCGCTCGATGGCGGGCTGGTTCTGGGAGGTGGGGGGCACGATCACCGCATCGGTGATGAGGCCGTGCTCGTCCAGCTCGTAGCGGTGGTAGAGGATGCCGCGGGGTGCCTCGGTCGCGCCGTGACCGACGCCGGCGACCGGTGTCACCTCGATGGCCGCGCGTTCGGGACGCTCGTAGGCGTCGATCAGCCGCAACGCCTCGTCGAAGGCGTAGGCCGTCTCGATCGCCCGGACGACGATGCTGCGGAAGGGGTTGGTGACCGCGCCGATGGCGTCCACCTCGGTGGCGAGCGTGTGCAGTTCCTCGGGGAGGCGGTCGTGGTTGAGGGCCAGGCGGGCCGCCGGGCCGACCAGGTAGGTCCCGCCCGCGCGCATGCGGCCGTGCAACGCGGTGGAGTGCGCGACGTGCTCCTCGTGGAAGTGCGTCGGCCACTCCTCGATGGGGACGTCCAGGCCGGTGGTGGCGACCAGCCGCCCGTCCTCCAGCGGGTACCCGGTCGAGCCGGGCGGCTGGCGCTCCGCCTCCGGGCGCAGCGCCACGAAGGTGTGCTCCTGGGTCAGGTCCGGGAACTCGAAGCCGGCGACCAGCCGGGTCGCCTCGATCGCGGCCTGACGGCCCCAGGCGAGCTCCTCGGTGAGCGCATCGAGCTCGGCCCGGGTCGGTGCTCGGTGGAACCCGCCGACCCGCACGTTGATCGGGTGGATCGCCCGGCCACCGACCACCTCCAGCAGGGTGTTGCCCGCCTTCCGGAGCCGCAACGCCATCTCCACCAGGTCCCGGTGGTCAGCGGCCATCTCGATCGCGCCCTGGTAGCCGAGGAAGTCGGGCGCGTGCAGCAGGAAGATGTGCAGGACGTGGCTCTCGATCCACTCGGCGCAGTACAGCAGCCGGCGCAGCTGGCGGATGCCGTCGGGCATCGTGGGTCCGCCGGGTGCGTCCACACCGCACAACGACTCGATCGCGTTGATCGAGGAGAGCTGGTAGGCGACCGGGCAGATGCCGCAGATCCGTGCGGTGAGGTCCGGGGGCTCGCGGTAGGTCCGGCCTCTGAGGAACGCCTCGAAGAAGCGTGGCGGCTCGTAGATGCGCAGCTGCACCTGCTCGACGCGGCCGTCCACCACCTCGACGTGCATCGCTCCCTCGCCCTCGACCCGGGCCAGCGCCTCGACCGAGATGGTGCGGTCGTGGGTGTGGCTCACGGTGCCACCTCCTCGTGGATCCGGGCCTGGCGCCGGAAGGCCGGCGCGTCGGCGTTGAAGGTGCGGAACAGCCGGATGAGGTCCGGGTGCTCGAGGGCGAAGCGGTCCTCGAGCCAGCTGGCGAGCGAGGCGGTGTTCGCGGTCTCGGCCGGTCCGAAGCAGCCGTAGCAGCCGCGGTCGACGCTGGGGCAGCGCGCGTTGCAGCCGGCCTGGGTGACCGGCCCAAGGCACGGGGTCCCGTCGGCGACCATCACGCACCGGTTGCCGCGCAGCTTGCACTCGACGCACACGGCGTAGGTGGGCGTCACGGGCTTGCGGCCGGCGAGCAGGGCGTTCAGCACCTCGACGAGCTGGTCGGTCTCGATCGGGCAGCCCCGCAGCTCCAGGTCGACGGGGACGTGCTCGGCGATCGCGGTCGACTCGGCGAGGGTGTCGACGTACTCCGGCCGGGCGTAGACCAGGGACCGGAAGGCCTCGACGTCCGCGGAGTTGCGCAGGGCCTGGATGCCGCCGGCGGTCGCGCACGCGCCGATGGTGATCAGCGTCGTGGACACCGCGCGGACGTGTCGGATGCGCTCCGCGTCCTCCGGCGTCGTGATCGAGCCCTCGACGAGCGAGATGTCGTAGGGGCCGTCCTTGACCTCGCGCGTGGCCTCGAGGAAGTAGGCGATCTCCACCTCCCCGGCGATGGCCAGCAGCTCGTCCTCCGCGGACAGCAGGGACAGCTGACAGCCGTCGCAGGAGGCGAACTTCCACACCGCCACGGTCGGCCGGCCGATGCGTTCGTCCATCACGCCACCCCCTACAGCTCGCGCACGTCGAGGAGCCCAGCCACCTCCGGCCAGGTGAAGACCGGCCCGTCCCGGCACAGGAACACCGGGCCGAGCTGGCAGTGCCCACAGGTCCCGACACCGCACCGCATGTTGCGCTCGAGCGTGACGTAGACCCGCTCGGCGGGGACCCCGCGGGCGAGCAGCGCCTGGGCGGCGTGCCACATCATCACCTCGGGACCGCAGGTGAGCACCACCGCGTGCTCCGGGTCGAAGGGCACGCGCGGGATGAGCCTGGTGACGACCCCCACCCGGCCGCTCCAGCCGCGCACGGCGCTGTCCACGGTGACGTGGACGTCGATGCCCGGCTCACGGTGCCAGCGGTCGAGGTCGTCGCGGAACACCAGGTCCCGGGGGCTGCGCGCGCCGACGAGCACCACGATGCGGCCGAACCGTTCGCGCTGCCGCAGGGCCTGCACGATCGCGGGACGCACGGGCGCCAGCCCGATCCCACCGGCCACGATGACCAGGTCTTTGCCCTCGGCTTCGGCCATCGGCCAGGGACGCCCGTAGGGGCCCCGGATCCCGATGGTGGTCCCCGGCTGCAGGTCGTTGAGCGCCTTGGTCACCCAGCCGACCGCCCGGATCGTGTGGGACAGCAGCCCGGGGGTCGCAGGATCGGAGGAGATGGAGATGGCCGCCTCGCCGACCCCGTAGACGTACACCATGTCGAACTGGCCGGGCTCGAAGGCGATCGGGTACTGCTGGGGCATGACGTCGATGGTGACGATGTCGTGGGTCTGGTGGCGGACCGAGGTGACCCGGTACGGCCGGCTCGTCAGGCGACCGGGGAGGTCGGTCGCGGGCAGCGTGTCCAGCACGGTCATGGTCCTCACCCCTCCCGTAGCCCGCTCGGGACGAGCGGCCAGGCGGCGCCGGTGTCCTCCGAGGTCCGGCGGATCGTCGCGACCTCCTCGGTGAGGTCGATGCCGACCGGACACCACGCGATGCAGCGCCCGCACCCGACGCACCCGGAGGTCCCGAACTGGTCGGTCCAGGTGGCGAGCTTGTGGGTCAGCCACTGCCGGTAGCGGGCGCGGGTGGTGGTGCGCACGCTGGAGGGGCCGGTGTGGGTGAACTCCAGGCTGAAGCAGGAGTCCCAGCGCCGCTCGCGGCTGGCGGTGGTGCCCGCCAGGTCGGTGCGGTCCTCGACCGTGGTGCAGAAGCACGTGGGGCAGACCAGCGTGCAGTTCGCGCAGGCCAGGCAGCGCTCGGCGATGGCGTCCCAGTGGGGGTGCTCGAGGTTGCCGAGCAGCAGGTCGTGCACCGCATCGGCATCGAGGTGGCGGCGGATCCGCTCGGCCGCCTCGGTCAGCACACGGTCCCGGGCGGCGAGGTCGTCGTCGGTCGCGGCAGGGGCGTCGAGCCGCTCGAGCAGATCGCGTCCCCGCTCGGTCCCCGCCCGGGCCAGCAGCTTGTGGGTGGGCGCGGGCAGCTCCGTCAGCACGAGGTCGACCAGGCCCGCGGCCGGGTGCGCGGCCTCCCCGTCCAACTCCAGGCCCGGCCCCGTGCCCATCGAGGGGCAGAAGCAGGTCGCCGCCGGCGCCTGGCACTCCACCGCGATCAACAGCACGTCGTCACGGTTGGCGGCGTACACCTCGTCCGCGACCGGACCCTGCAGCAGCACGCGGTCCTGGATGGCGATGGCGGCCGCCTCGCAGGGCTTCAACCCGAGGAAGGCCGTTCGGGACGGTGGCGGGACCGCCTCGTCGATGGCGAAGCTCGCGTCGTCCTGGGCCTGCGCGGTCCACAGCGGGTGGCGTGGCGGCAGCAGGCGGCGCTTCGCGCTGCTCGGCCCGACGGCGTACCCGAACCAGGCGTCGTCGTCGGAGCGGGTGAGCTCGTAGCGTCCCGGGCCCTGCTCGTCGCCGACCCCCTGCGGCAGGTCCGCGACCTCGGTCACCGGACCGTGGACGATCGCACCGTCCACCTCGGTGGGACCGACCACCTCGTAGCCGTCCTCCCGCAGCGCCTCGAGCAGGGCGCCGAGGTGGGGCTCATCGAGCACGGACACCGTGGTCACGCCGGTGCTCGTTGGCATGGACGCACCTCCCAGGCGCCACGCCGGCGCACGGCGCCAACGGGCCCCACCCTACGGACCAGCGCCTCGCCGAGGCAGAGGCGTTCGGCCCGGAGGGTGCCGACGGCGGGGGTCGCCTGACCGGGCCGGTGCTGCTTCCGGACCGCTAAGGTCAGCGGAAGGTCGAGCGTGCTCCGGCGTGACGCTGGTACCGCGCTCGGCGTCCCGACGTCCCGAGCCGAGACGAGGAGGACCCCGTGGGCCGGTCGAAGATCGCCAAGAAGGTGGACAAGCTCGAGAAGGAAGCCGACAAGCTGCGGAAGAAGGCGGAGAAGAAGGGTAAGGAGCTGCAGTCCAAGGCCTCTGATCGCATCGAGGAGCTCGACGCGGAGATCAAGGGCGAGGAGAAGGGCTCCAAGGCGGGCATCATCGCGCTGCTGCTGGCTGCCGGCGCCGGGGTCGCCGCCTTCGTCCTGAAGCGCAAGCGGGATCAGGAGCTCGACGAGGCCCTGTGGGAGGAGCCCCGCTCCATCTGAGCACGATCTGCGATCCGCCCGACCGGGGCCGGCCACGAGGTCGGCCCCGTCGTGCAACGCACAGGCCTGGTGCCAGGATCCTGCGCCGACGCCGTTCGGCCGAGGCGCTGCCGTCACTCGCCGGGGCGACCGGCGAGGATCAGCCGGCGTCGTGGCGCTCCATCGCGGTGATGATCGCGGCGAGGAAGCGCTGCACGATCTCGCGCTCGGTGGCGTCGAAGGGTTCCAGGGCCGCCGCGATCGTGGCTGCGATCGACCCGAAGTAGGCCCCGGCGGTGGTCTGCGCCGAGCTCGTGATGCTCACCACCCGCCGGCGTCGGTCCTCCGGGTCGGTCGTCCGCGCGACGTGGCCGACCCGTTCGAGCCGGTCGATGAGCCGGGTCGTCGCTCCGGAGGTGAGCTCCAGGCTGCGGGCCAGCTCGCCGGCACCGAGGTGGCCTCCGGCCATGGCCAGCGCCGAGAGGGCCTGCACGTCGGTGGGGTGCAGGGACTCCCGAGCACCGAACCGGGTCCCGACCGCGTGCATGAGGGCGCCGAGCTGCGAGAGCTGCTCGACGATCTCCTGGGTCGAGGGATCCTCGGGGACGGCTGGCATGGTCAGGAGGTCCTCCCTGGGATCGGGTGGTCCGGCCGCAGGTGGAGAACCCCACGTTTGTGGTTCCACCTGTGGAGTTCCACCCCTGCGAGTATCCACACACCCACAGGCTTTCCACAAGCTCCGTCCCCCGGCGTTCGGTGACCCGCCGCCATCGTCCCGCTGCGCAGCGACAACGTGCGATGAGCGCGCGAGCTGCGGTAGAAGCGGCCGTCACGGGCCGCCTCGGTGCCGGGGCGGACGCGAGGGTTTCAGGCCCGGGCCGAAGCGGCCGATACCTCAAGGACGCCCTCAGACCCGCGACGCTCCCTCGCCGGATCCTGCCTTGCCACGCTCCCACCCCCGTCCGATCCTGCCCTGGCCCGTCCTCGTCGTGCTCACCGTCGGGGCGCTCGCCGCTGTGGTCGCGTTCCTGGTGCTCCAGAACCGGATCACCGTGCAGGCCGAGCAACTCTCCGACGCGCGCGCCGAGGTGGTGGCACAGGAGGTCCGAGCGGAGCTCGAACGGCACCGCGACCTGGCCGCGCTCGCGGCCGCCTGGCTGGAGACGAACCCCGATCCCGCGCGGGAGGCCTTCGACGCCTACCTGCTCCGCACCGGCCTCGCCGACCGCTACCCGGCCCTGGCCAGCGTCGTGGCGGTCACGCCGGTCGATGCGGGCGTGAGCGAGGGCGGCGCGGCAGCCGCCCCGGACCCCGACGCGGTCCTCGCGCCGGCACCCGCCACGGGCCGAGCCGCCGGCTACGTCGTGACGGCGGGGCGCGCCGCGGACGGGCGCAGCGTGCCCGTAGGCCTGGACCTGATGGACTCGCCCGAGGCGATCGCAGCCCTGGAGGTGGCGAGGGAGAGCGGTGAGCCGACCCTGACCGATCCGTACCGGTTCCTGTCGGACCGGGACCTCTCGGGGCGCGACCGGCAGCACGGCCTGCTGCTGGCCGCACCGGTGTACGGACGGGCCGACCGCGGCCCCACCTCGCTACGAGCCTGGACGGTGGTGGCCTTCCGGGGAGAGGCGCTGCTCTCCAGCGTGCTCGGCAGCGTCGGGCGCGGCTTCGACGTGGCCGTCACGGACGAGCAGGTCACCGGCGCTGAGGACTCCCGAGGCATCGGGGTCCTGGCTGACGGCGGTCGCCTCGAGCCGCCGACGGCCCCGATCGAGCCCGTGGCGGAACGGACCGTCGAGGTCGCGGGCCAGCGGTGGGTGGTCGAGGTCGCACCACGCGTCGAGGCGCTGGCAGGCATCGAGACCACGAAGCCCTGGATCGCCGCCCTGCAGTTGGCGGCGATGACGGTGGCGATCGCCCTGCTGGTCGCTCGGCTGACCACCGCCCGCGACCGGGCCGTCGCCACGGTCGGACAGGCGACCGCTGAACTCGAGGTTGCCAACGCGGACCTGCGGGCCAGGGAGGAGCACGGACGGCGGACCACCGCCACGTTGGCCGCGGTCGTGGAGGTCCAGCGCGAGCTGGCAGCGGTCGCCTCGGACCCCGATGCGCTGCTGGACGAGGTCGCCGTCCACGGCCAGCGCCTCACCGGTGCGACCGGCGCGGTCGTGGAGCTGCCGGAGGAGGACGAGCTGGTGTACCGGCACGCCAGCGGCTCGGTCACGCCGCACCTGGGGCTGCGGCTCCCGATCGGCGGCAGCCTCTCCGGCCGCTGCATCGCGACCGGTGAGGTCCTCCGCAGCGATGACGTCCAGACCGATGACCGCGTCGACGCGACGGCCTGCCAGCGCGTCGGGCTGCGCTCCATGGTGCTGACCCCGCTGCTGCACGAGGGCACGGTCGCCGGTGTCCTCAAGGTCGTCTCGACCGCCCCGCGCGCCTTCGACGAGGACAGCGAGTGGGCCCTGACGCTGCTCGCGGGGACGGTCGAGGCGGCGCTGGGCGCCAGCCGCCGCTTCGAGGCCCGGGCGATGCATGACGGGCTGACGGGGCTCGCCACGCGCGGGCTGTTCCAGGCCCGTCTGCGGACCGCCTGCGCTCGCAGCCAGCGATCCGGTACCCACGTCGCGGTCCTGTTCGTCGATCTCGACGGCTTCAAGGCCGTCAACGACACCTACGGCCACGCCGCCGGCGACCAACTGCTGCAGATCGCGGCGCAGCGGCTCGTGGGGGCGGTCCGTCCCGCCGACACCGTCGCCCGCTTCGGCGGGGACGAGTTCGCGGTGGTGTGCGTCGTCGACGATCCGGCCGAGCCAGCCCGGATCCAGCGGCGTGTCCAGGACAGCCTGGACGGTGATCCGGTGAGCCTGAGTGGTCTGCGACTCCCGCTACGCGCCAGCGTCGGGCTCGCCTCGTCGGGACCGGGACCGGTCGACTGCAGCGATCTGCTCGCGCGGGCGGATGCCGACATGTACCGGGTCAAGCACCGCCGTCGCCCCGGTCCGGATCCGGACTGCTCCGGCGAGGTCATCGTCCGCCTGTGAGCCGTGGCGTGGGTACGCCTCAGGCGGCGCCGTCGGCCCGCTGCCCGGGGCTGTGCCCCGCCCGTCCCTGGCGGAGGGCCCGACGCCGGGCGTTCTGCGCGGCGATCGCCGCGTCGGCTTCCTCAGGGGTCGGTGCCGAGCCGCCCAGGTGCGCCGGCTGCCACCAGTCGTGGGGCGGTGGCCCGGGCCGCTGCGGGTAGCTGGCCTGCGCGCGCGCCAGCTCCGCGCCGATGCGTTCCATCACCTGCTGGGTGCGCAGCATCGCCGTCCGCGCGGTGGGCCGGAAGGGCTCGCCGTACCGCACCACGACCGCGGCGCCTCGCTGCGGCCGGATCGGTCGCCCCTTGGTCAGCAGCCGCTGGGTTCCCCACAGCGCCACCGGGATGATCGGAGCCTCCACGCGGTCCGCCAGGCGCACGACCCCGGTCTTGGCTCGGCGGGGGACGAAGGAGGGGCTGATCGTGCCCTCGGGATGCAGCCCGACGATCTCGCCGTCCTCCAGGCAGGCCTGGGCGGCGGCCGCCGCCTGCATCGGGTCGCCGTGGACGTCGACGGGGATCTGACCGAGCCGGCGCAGCAGGAACCCGAGGACCGGGTTGTGGAAGAAGTCGTCCCGGGCGAGGAACCGGACCTCGCGGCGCGGCGCGGGTGGAGCCAGCATCACGAAGGCGAAGTCGAGGTAGCCGATGTGGTTGCTGGCGAGCACGGCCGGGCCGCTGGTGGGGATGTGCTCGACCCCTTGGACGCGCAGGTCCACACCGAGGGCGCGGAAGCCGCCGAGGAACAGCGAGGAGCCGACGCGGTACAGCAGGCTCATCCCGGACCTTCCGACGCGAGGAGGCGAGCGAGGGGTGAGGCTAGGCCGGGTGTGCCGGCGCGGTCAGCACCCGGCGCAGGAAGCCGGCCAGCTCCGGTGCGACGGGCAGGAAGGGCTCGACCGAGCGGTGCCCCGCGCCGGGCACCAGCCGCAGTCGGACGTTGGCGCCGCCCGCCGCCGCCAGCCGCATCGCGTCGCCCACCGGGACCGTGCGATCCTCCCGGCCGTGGACGACCAGGACCGGTGCGGTGATCCGGGTGATGGTGTGCACCGGTGCGAAACGCTCGAAACGGTCCCCGATCGTGTCCTCGATCGTGGTCAGCACCCGCCTGGTGAGCGGTGTGGGTGCCCACCTCAGTCCCCGGGAGCCACGGATCAGCTCCGCCGGGTGGGCCATGGAGGCGATCGCGACCACCCCGCCCAGACGCGCATCCGCGGCGGCCGCCAGCAGGCTCGCGCCGGCCCCGACCGAGTGCCCGACCACGCCGATCCGGTCCGGGTCGATCCGGGGGTCTCGCCGCAGCCACGCCACGCCTGCGGCGAGGTCCTCGGCGAACCGGGGCATGGACATGAAGGGCGTCGGGTCGCTGCGACCGTGGCCGCGGGCATCGAGCAGCAGGGTCGTCAGGCCCGCTTCGAGCAGCGCCGGGACCGCCGGGAGCAGGTCCGCGCCGCTCGAGCCCCAGCCGTGCAGCAGCACCACCGCAGGTCCGGCGGCCGGCGGGGCCGCGCCCGAGCCCTCGGGCACGCGCCGACCGTCCGCCGGCACCAGCCATCCGCGCAGGGGCGTGCCGTCCACCGCCGGCAGGTGGACGTCCTCGGCCGGAAGGTCCAGCGCCGCGGGGACCGGGCTGGTGGGTGTCGCCGGGATGCGGTAGACCCGTAGGAGCACATGTCGCAGCATCGCTGCGACGGTACCGACCGGGGAGCCCGCCCTGATGCCCGCACCGCTCGAGTCCCGCGCCACCACTGGCGCCCCCGCCCCCGCCGACGCCAGCCCGGCCGCCGAGAGGGCACGATCGGGGCCGGCCGGGGCGTTCCCGGCGTTGGTCACCCCCTTGCGCGATCCGACCACGATCGACGTCGACGGGCTCACGACCCTGGTCCACGGCGCGCTCGACGACGGTGCGAGCGGGGTGCTGGTGGCCGGCACCACCGGCGAGGGGACCCTGCTCGACCCGGAGCAGCGCGAGCGGTTGACCACCGCAGCACGGGCCGCCCTGGCCGGCCGTGCGCGGCTGGGCGGCAGCACTCCCGTCCTCATCGCTGGTGCCTCCGGGCCGACCGTGTCGTCCCTGCACGCCGACGTCGCCCGGCTCGCCCGTGCCGGTGCGGACCTCGTGCTCGTGCTCCCGCCCTCCTTCCAGCCGCTCACGCCGGAGGAGCTCGTCACCCTCCACCTCGACGTCGCCGACCGGGCCGGCCACCCGACCCTGCTCTACCACATCCCCCAGCTGACCGGCTCGCCGCTGACCCCAGACGCGGTGGCCCGGCTCGCCCGGCACGAGGCCATCCGCGGCATCAAGGACTCCTCACCCGACGCCGCACGGCGGGCGGCGATCATCGCGGCGACCCGTGACGAGCCGGGGTTCACGGTGTTGACCGGTCACGCGCCCACCCTGGCCGCGGCCCTGCGGGCGGGCGCCGACGGCTCGATCCTGGCGGTCAGCAACCTGCGGTTGCGGCAGGCCGTGGCGCTGCAGGCCGCGGTGGCTCGTGGGGAGGACGCCGAGGTCGACCGGCTGCAGGCCGGGCTCCTGCGCCTCTCCGAG